>CAZLSG010000025.1:0-37990 GCA_964562135.1 uncultured Pseudoxanthomonas sp.
GGTACAGGTTCAGCACCAGGTTGTTGGACACGATGGAATCGCCGGTGGCGAAGAATGCGACCAACCGGTGGATCAGGTGGCGGTCGGCGGGCGTCATCTTGTCGTGCAGGTCGCTGATGTCGATCTGGAAGTTGATCTCCTCCACCGTCCAGGTGTTCTTGATGGCGTCGCGGTACATCTCGTAGAACTGCGGATAGCGCATCGGGCGCAAGGTCAGTTCGAAGCCGGGGTCGAGGAGCATCTGGCGGTTGTGCGTGGACATGGCGTTAAGGAATCTCGATCTGTAGAAGCGGCCCTTGGCCGCGGAAGCGCTTTATCGGTAAGGTTTCATCGCGGCCAAGGGCCGCTCCTACTGGCAGGCTTCGCAGGCTTCCGGATTCTCCAGCGAGCAGGACACCGCTTCGTCCGCGCTGTAGGTCTTGGCCGGAGCGCTGCTGACCGTGGTCTTGGCGATGCGGGTAGCCGGGCGCGAGCGCAGGTAGTAGGTGGTCTTGATGCCCTGCTTCCAGGCGTACATGTACATGGACGACAACGCGCCGATGTTCGGGCTTTCCATGAACAGGTTGAGCGAAGCGGACTGGTCGATGAAGGCGCCGCGTTCGGCGGCCATGTCGATCAGCGCGCGCATCGGCAGTTCCCAGGCGGTGCGGTAGATCAGGCGAAGCGGTTCGGGGATCTGCGCGATGCCCTGGATTGAGCCCTCGGCCAGCTTGATCGCATCGCGGATTTCCGGCGTCCACAGGCCCAGCTTCTTCAGTTCGGTCACCAGGTAACGGTTGATCTGCAGGAAGTCGCCCGACAGCGTCTCGCGCTTGAACAGGTTGGAGACCTGCGGCTCGATGCACTCGTAGCAGCCGGCGATGGAGGCGATGGTCGCGGTGGGCGCGATGGCGATCAGCAGCGAATTGCGCAGGCCATGTTCCTTGATCCGCTCGCGCAGCGCGTCCCAGCGGTCATGGTTTTCCGGCACGACGTCCCAGGCGTCGAACTGGAGTTCGCCGCTGGCGGCGCGGGTGTCGGCGAAGGAGGGATGGCGGCCGCGTTCCTGCGCCAGTTCGCACGAGGCTTCCAGCGCGTGGAAGTAGATGGTCTCGGCGATCTTCTTCGACAGCGCGCGCGCCGGTTCGCTGTCGAACGGCAGACGCAACCTGAAGAACACGTCCTGCAGTCCCATGCAGCCCAGTCCGACCGGACGCCAGCGCAGGTTGCCGCGCCGCGCCGATTCGATGGGGTAGAAATTCAGGTCGATCACGCGGTCGAGCTGGCGCACCGCCAGCCGTACGGTTTCGGCGAGCTTGTCGAAATCGAATTCGCCCCGGCCGTTGTCGGCTTCGCCGTTGAAGTGGTTGCCCAGGTTGATCGAACCCAGGTTGCAGACGGCGGTTTCCTCGGCGGAGGTGACCTCGAGGATCTCGGTGCACAGGTTGGACAGGTGGATGACGTTGCCGTCCTTCGCGGTCTGGTTGCTGGCGCGGTTGCACTTGTCCTTGAAGGTCATCCAGCCATTGCCGGTCTCGGCCAGGGTGCGCATCATCCGCGCGTACAGCTTGCGTGCCGGCACGGTCCTGGCCGCCTTGCCTTGGGCTTCGGCCTGTTCGTAGGCGCGCTCGAAGGCTTCGCCGTACAGGTCGGTCAGTTCCGGCGTCACGCGCGGATCGAACAGCGACCATTCGCCGTCGGCTTCCACCCGGCGCATGAACAGGTCGGGCACCCAGTTGGCCAGGTTGAGGTTGTGGGTGCGGCGGGCTTCGTCGCCGGTGTTGTCGCGCAGTTCCAGGAAATCCTCGACATCGGCGTGCCAGGTTTCCAGATACACGCAGGCCGCGCCCTTGCGCTTGCCGCCCTGGTTGACCGCCGCCACCGAGGAATCCAGCGTCTTCAGCCACGGCACGATGCCGTTGCTGTGGCCGTTGGTTGACTTGATCAGCGAACCGCGCGAACGCACCCGGCTGTAGCTGACGCCGATGCCGCCGCTGAACTTCGACAGTTGCGCGATGTCGCCATACTTCTGGTAGATGGATTCCAGTGAATCCTGCGGCGAATCCAGCAGGAAGCACGACGACAACTGCTCGTGGGTGGTGCCGGAGTTGAACAGGGTCGGCGAGCTGGGCAGGTAGTCCAGCTGGCCCATGCGCCGGTACAGCGCCAGCGCCTCGGGCACGTCCTCGCTCAGCGCGCAGGCAATGCGCAGGAAGAACTGCTGCGGTGTCTCGATGACCTTGCGCGTGTGCGGATGGCGCAGCAGGTAGCGGTCGTACAGGGTGCGCAGGCCGAAATAGTCGAAGCCCAGATCCAGCGACATGTCCAGCGCATCGTTGAGCTTGCGCGCGTTGGTCTGCACGAAGCCGAGCAGGCGTTCGTTGATCAGGCCGACTTCGTGGCCCCGCGTCACCGATTGCGAGAACGCGTGGATTTCCTGCCCGGCCACTTCCTTGGCGATGTAGTTGGCCAGCAGGCGCGCGGCCAGGCGGCTGTATTCGGGTTCCTCGCCGGTCAGCAGCGCGGCGGTGCGAATGGATAGTTCGTCCAGCTCGCGCGTGGTGGCGCCGTCGTACAGGCCCGAAATGGTGCGGGTGGCGACGCGCATCGGGTCCACCGCGTGCAGACCTTCGCAGCAGCGCTGTACTGCGCGCACGATCTTGTTCAGGTCCACGGGCTCGCGGCTGCCGTTGCGCTTGGTCACGCTCATCGCGGTGGCGGTGGGCGGTGGCGTCAGCAGGAACGTGGATTCTCTGTTCGCTTCCGGGGCCACGGCGGTATCGGTCTGGTTCACGGGTTTCCTCCCTGCATTGGTGCACGCGGCATGCCTGTCCCTCGCAGGCGTGCGCAGGGCCGGGTCATCGCAGGATGGGAGCGCGGCGTCGCAACGGCCGAGACAGCGCAGACGGACTGCGGTCGGCCCTGCTTCGCCAGCCATCTCCCCCCGGAGATTGCGCGGCCGGCACCGCGCGGTGTGCTTCGCGCGGCCGTCGGCAGGTCTTCGGACTCGTGGACGCGGAAGCGGCCTGTGCCGTTTCCTCCTAGCTCGCCGCTTCCCAGGACCGGGGTCCCAGTGCCAATGGCGGGTTCGTTTCCACATACCGCTGCGGGGCAGTGCCGGGATTGGCTTTTCAGTGCCGTACCGGCTTCCCTTTTCATCCGCTGGCCTGGCGCCAGCGAAACCGACAGCCACAAGATAGTGTGGTCTTGTGGATTCGTCAACGCGATATATGGAGTTTTTCCCTGCTCCATTTATCCACGCCAAGGACGGTCTGAAACACAGCCGGGTTTCACGCAGGCGCGGTGCGGGATGTCCGCGTGGAACATGGCTGCTGGGTTTTCCACCGGCTCGATTCCGGAGAGGCCGGTTGGTGTTGCTTTACAGCATCCTGATCAGCCGGCCAGCCTTCCCTGGCTTCGGCAATGGTGTTCCGGATGGAGATACGGGGATCCTTTGCCTCGATCCATGTGCATGCCGAAGAAAATCCACCATCAAGCGATGTGCGGATGCGGCGCCGACATCTTTCGGGCGACAGGTTGCGGATGCATCCGTTTCCAACGTGGATCAGCTTCGGTGTTCGGTCGCCAGATATTCGGCGCTCTGCATTTCGATCAGCCGCGAGGCGGTGCGTTCGAAGGCGCCCTGCAGCCGCGTGCCGGTGTACAGCGACGTGGGCGAGGCGGTTGCGGTGCAGACCACGTTGACGCGGCGGTCGTAGAGTTCGTCGATCAGGTTGACGAAGCGGCGCGCGGCGTCTTCGTTCAGGGCATTGAAGGCGGGGATGCCGCCGACCAGCACGGTGTTGAACTCGCGGGCGATCTCGATGTAGTCGGCCGTGCCGCGCGGGCCTTCGCACAGGGCGGCGAAATCGAACCAGGCGATGCTCTTGCCGCGGCCGCGCACGGGGATCTTGCGGCCGTCGATCTCGATGTTGCCGCCGCCCGCTTCGCCGCCGCCGCTCAACTCGCGCCAGCGCGAGGCCAGCCAGTCGTCGGATTCCACGTCCAGCGGCGCAAGGTAGACCGGGGAGCGCGTCAGCGCGCGCAGGCGGTAATCCTCCTGCCCGTCCGAGCGCAGCACCATGCAGTGCCGTTGCAGCAGATCGATGGCGGGCAGGAAGCCGGCGCGTTGCAGGCCGTCCTTGTAGAGATTCTCCGGCGCGGTGTTGGAGGTGGTGACCAGGGTCACGCCTTCGGCGAACATCCGTTCCAGCAGCCGCGCCAGCAGCATCGCGTCGCCGATGTCGGTGACGAAGAATTCGTCCAGCACCAGCACCCGCAACGTCCCGCGCGCCTCGCGCACGATCTTCGCCAGCGGGTCGCTTTCGCCGGCATGCGCGCGCAGGCGCTCGTGCACGTTGCGCATGAAGCGGTGGAAGTGGGTGCGGTACTTCTCCCTGATCGGCAGGCCGTCGTAGAACAGGTCCACCAGGAAGGTCTTGCCGCGGCCCACTTCGCCCCAGTAATACAGGCCCTTCACCGGTTCCGGTTTCTTGCCCAGCAGGCGGCCGAGCACGCCGTTTTCGCGCGGCGCGGACCGCAATGCCGCATGGATGCGGTCCAGTTCGGCCAGCGCCGGATGCTGGGCCGGATCGTCCTGCCACTGGCCCTGCGCCACGCCGCGCGCGTACACCTGCGAGGGCGCCATGTGCCCGTTGTCCGAAGTCATGCCGCCGGCAACCAGCCCTTGGCGACGTTCTTGACCGCGCCGCGCAGGTCCATCAGCTTGCGGTGGAAGAAGTGGCTGGTGTCCGGCATCCGCACCAGTTCGGGCGGATCCGGCAGGCGGTCGATCCAGTCGAACACGGACTGCGGGTCCACGATCTCGTCGGCTTCGCCCTGGATCACCAGCCAGCGTCCGGAGGGCGGCGTTTCTATCGCGTCGAAATCCCAGCCGCGCCCGGCCACCGGCGGTGCAACCGAAATCACCGCGTCCGGTTGCAGTTCGCCGGCCATGCTCAGCGAGACGTAGGAACCGAAGCTGAAACCGGCCAGCCACAGGCGGTCCCCGGGGCGGTGCAGGCGCACCCAGTCGGCCACCGCGCGCAGGTCCTCGCGTTCGCCGTCACCGTGGTCGAACTGCCCGGCCGACTCGCCCACGCCGCGGAAATTGAAGCGCACCGTGGCGAGGCCCAGTTCGCGCAGGCTGCGCGCGAGCATGGTCACCACCTTGTTGTGCAGGCTGCCGCCTTCGGTGGACAGCGGGTGGCAGACGATGGCGGTGTACGGCAGGCGGGGCACGTCGTCATCGGGCAGGTCCACGAAGGCTTCCAGCGGGCCGGCCGGGCCTTCGAGCACGAGCGGACCGGAAGCGGAAGGGAAGTTCGGCGAAGTCATGCCGCCATGATAGTCGTTGCCGCCCGTGGCGGGCGGACGCTCCCCGAATGCTGCCTTGTAGGAGCGACGTCAGTCGCGATGGGGCTTTACCAGGAACCCGTCGCGACTGACGTCGCTCCTACAGGCAATGTCGCTACACGGCCATCCCGATAGAATCCGCGCCTTGTCCACGCATCTGGCCCGCATGACCACATCTCCGCCGTTCCGCCATTTCGTTCCGGGAGCGATGCCATGATCTACGTGGTGCTCGCGGCGATCTGCAGCGTGCTGGTATCGGTGCTGCTCAAGCTGGCCCGGCGCGGCGGCATCGACGTCGGGCAGGCGGTGACCTGGAATTACCTGGCCGCATCGGTGCTGTGCGCATGGCTGCTGCATGCGCCGCTGGACAGCCTGCGCCAGCCGGACGCGCCCTGGGCCGCGCTGCTGGGACTGGCGGTGGTGCTGCCCGTGCTGTTCCTGGTGCTGGCCGCGTGCGTGCGCGAAGCGGGCATCGTGCGCACCGACATCGCGCAGCGGCTTTCGTTGTTGCTGTCGTTGCTGGCTGCGTTCCTGTGGTTTGGCGAAACCGCCAATGGCCTGAAGCTGGCCGGTCTGGCGCTGGGCCTGCTGGCGGTGATCGCCATCCTGTCGCGTCCGGCTCCTGCCAGCGCCACCCCGGGCGCGTCCGCCTGGTCTTTGCTGCTGGCGGTCTGGACCGGCTTCGCGCTGGTGGACGTGATGCTCAAGCAGATCGCGGTGGCCGGGACGCCGTTCGCGGCCTCGTTGCAGGTCGCTTTCGTGTTGGCGTTCGCCGGCATGTTCGCGGTCCAGCTGTGGCGGCAGTGGCGTGGCCGCACCCGCTTGTCATGGCGCAATCTGTGGGCCGGCCTGCTGCTGGGCGTGCTCAACTTCGGCAACATCGTCTTCTACGTGTACGCGCATCGCGCGCTGCCGGACAGTCCGGCTGTGGTGTTCGCGACGATGAACATCGGCGTGGTGGTGCTGGGCACGCTGGTGGGCGTGCTGGGCTTCGGCGAAAAGCTGGGCTGGCTCAACCGGCTGGGCATCGCGCTGGCAGTGGTGGCGATCGCCATGATCGCCGTGGGGAAGTAGGTCGAGGCCACGCTCCGCACCACATGAACCCATGCGTGCCGGCAATGACGAACGCGTCGCAACGCGCGGGAACGGCAAACCTCCGGGCTTCCGTAGTTGGCATCCGGCATTCCGAAGCGTCGGCCAAGCAGGGCCTGCCTACCCCCGATCTGTTCGTCCCCGGCGCACTGTCAACGGACGAAGCGGATCCACTGCCGGAGGATCGACTCCAGCGCGGGCTTCCTGGCAGTGAGGTCGCCAAGGTCCGCGAACGTGGCAATCGCGCGATCCGGCGCCAGCCATTCCAGCAGCCCGTCGGGATCGGCGATGTCCGGGGCGGGCAGCTCGCGCTTCTTCGCGCCGACATGCAGGATGAGCCGTATCCCGGTCCTGGCCCGCAAGTGCACGGTGGCGAAGTATTCGCTGGTGCGGAAGCTGGGCGCATTCCATTTGATTCCTTCGGAAACGCCTGGGTCCACGCCCAGGATGATGTTCCTGACGGCCAGGATTCCGGTTTCCTGCGGATGCTTGAGCGCGGCGATGAAGGCGGCCACGTCGTCATCGGGTTGCGGTCTGGTTTTTGCGGGCATCCGGAGTCCTCGGGCGGAAAGGGAATGGTGTCGCCCCAATGCTGTACGCGAATGTGCCACGCCGATGCCGGCGTGCGGATCTCGTGATCGCAGCCGCCCGGCCGCAGAACATCGCCGCCGAGCAAAGCAGTGCTTTCATTGTCGCCTCCGGGTGGCCGGGGTTTCGGGAGGTATAACACCCGCAATCCGGCTGGCGCCATTTCCCGGGCCGGTTCGATTCTGCAACGGTTGGACGGTGTCCGGGGGATCGCACCTGATCTCCCGGGAGGTCGTTTGCCGCGAGCCGTCGTCAGGCGGCTCTTCTGCGCTTCAAAGCCGATATCAGCGACCGGATCGATGCCCAGACAAGTGAGCACAGCACCAACGCGGCGGTTATCGCACTGAATACGAGCCAAGCGACGCCATGGCCATCGCTGAAATTGAGCGACGGGTTCCCGGCCAACGCAATCGACACGGGCAACCAAACCACCGAGGCGAAAAGAGCGGAGCGGGACACGATCCGGAAAGCGGCGCCGCGCGGACCGAGGATGATCGCGGCCCATGCCGCAAAGCACATGCCGATGGCGGCGAGTGCGTTTCCGGCAGGCAACCCGCCAGGCAGCGGCGCTTCGAGATACCAGGCGCCGGACAGAAGCGAGTAAAGCGCGAATGCGGCACCAACAAGCAGGACGATGGCGATGTACTTGGGCATGAGCGGGGGCTTGGCCGGTGTCGTCAGACTATCGATGATCGCGGGATCGTCTGCGAATGACGGTTACAGATCCAATCCCAGCAGCAGCGGATCGTGGTCCGAGCTGCGCCACGGACCGGGGACGTTGTCGCCGGCATAGCCGAAGCGGTCGGGTTCGTCGGCATTGATGTGCCATTCCGCAGCGCCCTTGAGCTGCGTCGCCAGCGCGGGACTGAGCAGGGCGTGGTCCAGGCGGCCGGCCAGTCCGTTGTAGACGTAGCTGTAGGGCGATTCGACGCCGGCCACGGCCATGGCATCCTGCCAGCCGGCATCGCGCAACCAGCGCACGGGATCTTCCATCGCGTAGGCGTTGAAGTCGCCCAGGATCAGTTGCAGATCGTTGCCGGTGCCGGTGGGATCGGACGACAGCCAGGCGTGCAGGCGTTGCGCCGAGTCCAGACGCAACGCGTTCCAGCAGCCTTGCCCATCGCCCTGGTCGGTGTCGGCCTCGGTGGCTTCGGAACAGCCCTTCGACTTGAAGTGGTTGGCGACGACGACGAACACCGGACCGTCGCCGCGCCGGAATGCCTGCGCCAGCGGCGCGCGGCTGCGCGGGCCGAACGGGCCTTCGACCAGCGTGGCCGGTTCGCCCACGGTTTGCACCCGCGATGCGCGATGGATCAGGCCCACGCGGATGTCGTCCGCGCCGGGCCCTTGTCCGGCATCGATGAAACGCCAGTCGCTGCCGTCGCGGTTCAGCTCATCGACCAGTTGCGCGATGCTGGAATGTTCGTCGAAACCATCGTTCTCCAGCTCCATCAAGGCGACGATGTCCGCATCCAGCGCTTCCAGGCTGGCGACCAGCTTGGCCAACTGCGCCTGCAGTTGCTCCGGCGTTTTGGCGCCGCGCGTGGTGGGAAATCCGCCGCCGCGCCCATCGCCATTGAACAGGTTCTCCAGGTTGAAGGCGGCCACGCGCAGCGCGCCCTCGACATGCGGGATGGCGGGCCGCGCAGCCGGTTGCACGTGCAGCGGTTCGGTCAGCTGCAGGCGGAACTGGCCATGGCGCTGGTCGACGATGCCGGTGACGCCGGTGACCACGCTGCCGGCGCGGGGCGGGACGTCGTCGGGCAGGTACCAGACGCGGTCGGGATCGCGCACGTTGCGGGCATCGTCCAGCACGATGCGGCGGCGGGTGTTGTCGGCCACCACCTGGTCGAGGGCGGCGCTGCCTGGAGCGGCCACTTCGGTCGGCTGCCGCAGGCGTTCGCCGAAGCTGGCGGTGAGTTCGCCGAAGCGCGCGAGCTGGTCGCTGCCGCTGACGACCAGCGGTGCGTCGATGCGCACCTGCATGCCTTCCAGCGCTTCCCAGTCGGCCGGGGGAGCCTGCAAGGCCAATGGTGCGATCCGGCCTTCGCCGAGCCGTTCGATCCGCTCCGGCTCCAGTGTGGTCAGGGTGCCGTTGCGGTTGCCGGCTTCGATTTCCGCCACGTGGCCCTGTATCCGGACCCGGTCGCCTGCGCTGATGCCGGCATCGCTTTCCGGTGTCGGCCGCACGAACAGGGCGTCCGAGGTGGCCGGGTCGCCATCGCCCGCGTCCTGCAGGAAGAAGCCGCCCAGCCCGCGCACGAAGTTGCCGGTCACCACGCCTTCCACGACCACCTGGTGGCCTTCCAGCGGGCTGCGTTCGCCGCTCCCCTGCACGGCGCCGATGGCGATCGCGCCCTGTTGCGACGGATGGTTGCCGTGGGCGTTTGCCGGGTCCGCATGGCCTGCCAGCAGCAGGCAGGGAAGTGCGATGAGGAGGCGGGGCATGAGCATATGGAAACCCGGGGCGATGGAAGGCGGAAACGAAAACGCCGCCCGGAGGCGGCGTTCGCGTCGGCGGAAACCGAGCTTACTTCAGATTTTCCAGCATCCAGTCCACCGAGGCCTGGACCTGTTCATCGGTCAGGGCCGGGTTGCCGCCGCGCGGCGGCATGATGCCGGTGGAGCCGGTGAAGCCTTCGATGGCGTGCCGGTACAGGGTATCGGTGCCCTGGCCGATGCGGCCGGCCCAGGCGGCATGGGTCAGCGCGGGAGCGCCGCCGACGCCGCCGGTATGGCAGGCGCCGCACAGGTTCTGGTAGATCACGCCGCCATCGGTGGTGCCGCCATAGGCCACTTGCGAAGCAGCGGCGGCCTGCGCTGCGGCCGCCGCTGCCGCCTGTGCCGCTGCGCCGGTGTCACCGGCATAGACCGCGCCAACGGGCGCGATGCGGGCCAGGGTGCGCCCGCTCGCCGCCGGGTCCGCTTCCAGGGGAATCGAGCGGTGCAGGAAGATCGCACCGATGATCAGCCCCAGCGTCACCACCGCCAGGAAGACGATCACCAGCGAGAATTTCTTCAGGAATTCAAGGTCATGGTTCTTTTGCACGTTCCACCTTTGGCAGCGCAACCCGCGGCCGCGCATGGCTACATGATACGGGTAGGCCCGGGGCATCGCCGCCGCAGGCAAAGGCCATTATAAACAGGCCGGGCGTCCTTGCTTCAAGGACAGGCGTAAACCGGCAGTGGAGCGTGGACGGAGAGCAGCAGGTTGCGAATGGGGTAATCCGCGCCGCCCTCCTCGCCCGACAGTGCGCGCTGCAGGGTGGCCTGCTTGTCCTGTCCTTCGATGTGCAGGTAAAGCCGCCGCGCCGCCAGCAGGACCGGCAGGGTCAGGGTGATCCGCGGTTCGCCGGCTCCGGGGGCGGTCATCGGCAACAGGTGGGCGGAGGTGGCCGGATCCAGCGCTTCGGCCAGATGGTCGCCGTCGGGGAAGAACGAAGCCGTGTGGCCATCGTTGCCCATGCCCAGCACGGCGGCATCGAAGGGTTGCGGCAGGCGGGCGAGGGCCTGCTCCAGCTCCGGCAACGCGGTATCGGGGCGATCGTATTCGCGGTACAGCGGCAGGAAGCGTGCGGTGGCGGCGCAGTTGCGGAACAGGTGTTCGCGCAGCAGCCGGGCATTGGAGCGCTCGTGCTCCGCGGGCACCCAGCGTTCGTCGACCAGGGTCACGTGGACGCTGGACCAGTCCAGTTCCTGTTCCGACAGCCACTGCAGGAAGCGCCTGGGCGTGTTGCCGCCGGACAAGGCAAGGCTGGCCTGGCCGCGCGTGGCCAGGGCGGCGCGCAATTCCGCCGCGACGTCGCCGGCCAGTGCCAGTGCAAGCGTTTCGGGATCGGCGAAGCGGTGTTCCTCGATCCGCGCGGCAAGGTCGATGGGGGCCGTCACGGGGTCAGACCGTCTCTTCGTGCCAGGTGCGCCCGTCGCGCTCGACCAGCGCCACGGCGGCGCTGGGCCCCCAGGTGCCGGCGGTGTACGGCTTGGGCGCATCGCGCAGGTGGTCCCAGGCGGCCAGGATCGGATCGATCCACTTCCACGCGGCTTCCACTTCGTCGCGGCGCATGAACAGGGTGGGGTTGCCGCGCACCACGTCCATCAGCAGGCGTTCGTAGGCTTCCGGCTGGTGCACGCCGAAAGCCTCGGCGAAGCTCATGTCCAGCGGCACGTGCTGCAGGCGCAGGCCGCCCGGGCCCGGGTCCTTGATCATCAGCCACAGCTTCACGCCCTCGTCCGGTTGCAGGCGCAGCACCAGCTTGTTGCCCATCACCGGGCCGGCACTCTGCTCGAAGATGGAGTGCGGGATGTGGCGGAAGGCGATGACGATTTCCGACACCCGCTCGGGCAGGCGCTTGCCGGTGCGCAGGTAGAACGGCACTCCGGCCCAGCGCCAGTTGTCCACTTCGGCCTTCAGGGCCACGAAGGTCTCGGTGCGTGAGCTCTCGCGCTCCAGTTCGTCCAGGTAGCCGGGCACGGCGCCACCGCCTACCGCGCCCGCGCGGTATTGCCCGCGCACGGTGAGCTGGGCGGCGTCCTCGATGGTGATCGGGCGCAGCGAGCGCAGCACCTTGAGCTTTTCGTCGCGCACCGCGTCGGCTTCCAGCGCCGCCGGGGGCTCCATCGCCACCATGCACAGCAGTTGCAGCAGGTGGTTCTGCACCATGTCGCGCAGCGCGCCGGAGGTGTCGTAGTAGGCGGCGCGTTTTTCCAGGCCCACGGTTTCGGCCACGGTGATCTGCACATGGTCGATGTGGCTGGCGTTCCACAGCGGCTCGAACAGGATGTTGGCGAAGCGCAGCGCCAGCAGGTTCTGCACCGTTTCCTTGCCCAGGTAATGGTCGATGCGGAAGATCTGGTGTTCGGAAAAGGCGCTGCCCACCGCGTCGTTGATCGCCGCCGCGCTGGCCAGGTCGTGGCCGATGGGCTTTTCGATCACCACCCGCACGCCTTCGCCGTTCAGCCCGTGCGCGCGCAGGCGGTCGCAGAGTTGCACGAACAGCGACGGGCTGGTGGACAGGTAGAACACGCGGATGCGCTCGCCCTGCGCCTTCAGCCGCCGGGCGAAATCCTCCCAGCCATCGTCGCGGGTGGCGTCCAGCGGGCAGAAGCCCAGCTTCCCCAGAAAATCGGGCAGCCTGGCCTTCAGCGCCTCATCGTCGCCCACGGTACGCAGCAGCACCTCGCCCACGCGCGCGCGGTAATCATCGTCGGACAGGCGGTCGCGGGACACACCGATGATGCGGCTGTCGTCGCGGATCTGGCCATCGGCGTAGCGCCTCAACAGGCCGGGCAGCAGTTTGCGCAGGGCCAGGTCGCCGGTGCCACCGAAGATGACCAGGTCGAAGGGGTCTACGGGCAAGGTCTGTGCGGTCACGGTGTCGCTCGTCGGGAAAGGTGGACTTGATTGAAAAGATACCACCGAAATACCAAGACAAGCCAACAGGTGTTGTGTTTTTGGCAATAATTGCATTATTGGTATGTCACTGGTATTTTTAATGCATGCAGCAGAGACTCCTAGAGGAATACCAGCGACTGAAGACCGGCGAATCGGTCCGCGCCGTGGCCTATCTGCGTCTGCGCCGCGCGCTGCAGAACCTGATGGATGCCGGGGTGCTGAGGCCGGGGCAGGCCCTGCCCAGCGAGCGCGACATGGCCACCTTGCTGTCGCTTTCGCGGGTCACCATCCGCAAGGCGCTGGCCGGGCTGATCGAAGGCGGCCTGCTGGTGCAGCGGCAGGGCGCCGGGACATTCGTCGCCGAGCGCATCCTGCGGCAGTTCTCGCGCCTGACCAGTTTCACCGACGACCTGCGCGAACGCGGTCTGGACCCGAAGGTGAGGTTCCTGGAGCGCAGCGTGGGCGAAGTGACGCCGGAAGAATCCATGGCCCTGAACCTGTCCCCGGGCAGCGGCGTGGTGCGTCTCTATCGCCTGCGCCATGTAGAAGGTTCGCCCATCGCGATCGAACGGACCCTGGTCCCGCATGCCTTGTTGCCTGATCCGGACACCATTGCCACGTCGCTGTACGAGGCGCTGGATGCGCATGGCAACCGGCCCCGGCGCGCCTTGCAGCGCTTGCGGGCGGTGGCGCTGGACGAAGAGGCGGCGCGGCATCTGCAATTGCCGGTGGGGAGCCCGGGGCTGCTGGTCGAGCGGCGCGCCTTCCTTGAGGATGGCCGGGTGGTGGAGTCCACGCGCTCCTACTATCGCGGCGATGCCTATGACTTCGTGGCCGAGTTGCACAGCGAATAAGTCCCGGTCTCATCCGGCATCCGGAAGGCTCGGCCGTGGAGCCCGAAAAAGCAGGGATTCGCGGTCCAATTAACATTAACAATGCTGAATGTTCAGCTGAAAATCGCGATACTGGTTACCCAGCCTCCGACTTTCGTGCAGCATTGGGGTGCCGCGCGTTGCGCAAGCGATGGGTTGGCGGAGCTGTCCAGCTATTCGGGGATTCCAAAATGAACACCAAGCAACGTCCTGTGGCGCAGTCCGTGCCGGCCGTGAAACCGGTTTCCACCTCTGCCGAGGCGGAAACCGGCGACAAGATGGATCAGATCCGCGAACTCATGTTCGGGGGCGTGGCGCGCGATTTCGATCGTCGGCTCAAGGACCTGGGCGAGCGGCTGGAGAGCGAGCTCTCGCGCATTTCCGAAGAGTTCGACAAGCGTGTCGCCGCGCTCGAGGCCAAGTACGACCCGCAGTTGGAAAGGATCAATGCGCAGCTCCGCCAGGAGAGCGCCGCGCGCACCAGCGCAATCGACGATGTCGACGTGCGTTTTTCCCAGGCGCTGCGGACCCAGCGCGGCGAAATCAATGCGCTGTTGCAGCAGCAGGAAGACAATGCCGCTTCGGCCGAAGCGCGCGCGCGAGATTCCCTTGCGCAGCTGGAGGATCGGACCAAGGCCTCGTTGCTGGCCTTGAAAGAGGCGTTGTCGGTGGCGCGCGCCGAGCTGGGAGGCGAAAAGCTGGCCCGCGAAGACCTGGCCGACCTGATGGCGGAAGTGTCCCTGCGCCTGCGCGGCACCCAGGATGTTTCGAAGGGCGGTTGACCGGATCCCATGAGCGGCGAATACGACCGCCTGCGTCAATTGCTTTTGCAACAGGAGCGCGCCCGCATGGACGCGCTCGACATCAGTGTCCGCGAGGCAACGGACCGGTTCGAGCGGGTCCCGGACCTGCTGGCCGAGGATATCGAGAACAGCCTGAAGCAAGGCCGCCGTTCGCGCCTGGCCAACGTGTTGTCGGAGGCGACGGCCGATTCGCTGGAAATCGCCGTGCAGCGGCGGCCGCAGGCCGTGGTGCAGGCGTTTTATCCGGTCATCGGGCCGGCCATCCGCAGGTCGCTGAGGGAAGCGTTGCGGCAAATGACCGACGACCTGGACCGCGCGCTCAGCGACACGGTCAGCCTGCGCGCGCTGAAATGGCGCTGGGAGGCCTGGCGTTCCGGCCTGCCCTACGCGCAGGTGGTGCTGCGGCATACCACGCGCTACCAGGTGGAGCATCTCTTCCTGATCCAGCCCGAATCGGGATTGCTGCTCGGCCATCTGATGGCCAGCGGCTTGCCGGAGCTGGATGCCGACGCGATAGCGGGCATGTTCACCGCCATCCATCAGTTCGTGCGCGACTCGGTTTCCGTTGGCGGCGTTGACGGAGGCATAGGATCGGCAACGGTGGGTGACTACCGCCTGGTGGTGAGCGATGGTCCGCAGGCGCGGCTCGTGGCATTCGTCCGCGGCAATCCGCCGTCCGATTTCGGCGGCCGGCTCGATGAACTCAACGAGGAGCTCCATGCCGGGGGCGTGGAGAAGCTGGCAGGCGCGCTGGAGGCGGGTGAGGCGGGTTTGCTGAATGGGCAGCAGCTGGATGACCTCAATGAATCCCGGGCCGAAGGAGAGGCCAGGGCGCGTCGCTGGCTCAGCGCGCCGCTGATTCTCGCAATCCTGCTGTTGGCGCTGCTGCTGTTCCAGGTATTCCTTGGGTGGCGCTGGTCATCGCAAGCGCGCGAAATCCATGGGGCCATGGCGGCCGTGCCGGGGTTCGCATTGACTGGCTTCGACAAGAGCAGCCGGGGAAAGTTGTCCATCGAGGGATTGCTGGATCCGCTGGCGCAGGATCCGCGGCCGTGGCTGGAGCAGGAGCATCCCGGCGTGCAGGCGCAATGGCGGCTGTGGCCTTATGCGTCGCTCGACCCGGAGATGGTCAGGCGCCGCATGGCACAGGTGGCGGGCGTGCCGGAGCAGGTAGTGGCGATGCCGACGGATGAGGGCGTGGTGGTGCTGGCGGGAGAGGTGTCCTTCGAAGACTGGCATCGGGTACGGAATCTGCCAACGGTGCCGGCCGGGGTGTCGGCCATCGACATGCAAGCGCTGGCCTTTCCCCACAAGCAGGCCGTGGATGAACTGGTTCGCGCCATCGAGGATGTGCATGTCACGTTCATTTCCGGTACGGTGATCCCGGAGCCGGGCGTGGAGGCCACGCTGGAGACGATGCAGTCGGACTTGCTTGAATTGCAGCGGTTGGGTGCGGCCGTCGGCATGACGGTGAGGCTGAATGCCGTGGGCGCCACCGATGAGATCGGCAGCCCGCAACAGAACCGCAGCCTGCGGTTGCGCCGTGCCGATTGGCTTGCCGGCCGGTTGGCGGACGCGCTGAAGGCTCCCGCGAGCATCCTCGTCGACCAGGAGGCCTCGACCATGTTGCCTTACCAGGGCAGCATGCGCGCGGCGACGGTTTCCGTGGTGTTGTCGCCGGTGGACCCATGATGTCCCTGTCGAGGAAAATCTGCTTGCTGGGCGACTTTGCCGTGGGCAAGACCAGCACGGTCGCGCGCAGCGTGCGCAACACATTCTCCGAAGCTTATCTGACCACGGTCGGTGTCAAGGTCGACACCAAGACCATGGTGATGACGGATCATCTGAACCTGCGCCTGGTCCTGTGGGACATCGCCGGGGCAAGCGCTCTGGACCAGATGCGCGCCAACTACATTGCCGGGGCGCACGGGCTGCTGCTTGTTTCCGACGGAACCCGGCTGGATACGGTCGAGACGGCGCTTTCGCTGCACGAGCAGGCCAACCGGTTGTTGGGCAAAGAGCTTCCGGGGGTGTTGCTCCTCAACAAATGCGATCTGGCGGGCGAGTGGGAAATTTCCCGGCAGATGATGGAGTCGCTGGCGCAGCGGTTGCCCGTCTTCAGCGTGAGCGCGAAGACGGGCGAAGGCGTGGAAGAGGCTTTTGCAAAACTGGCCGGGAGACTTGTTCCATGAGCCCGGCGCAAAGCCAGTCGGGGCGGGGGCCGGCCGAGCAGGAGCAGCGCGCGCCGGTGGTGGTGACCTTCGACGAGCACAACGATCTTCAGGATATCGTGGGCAACATCGACTGGTTCGTGGGGGACGGCGACACCCGGGACGGCCTGTTGCTTCGGCTTCTCGATTTGTGCGAGGGCAGCGATGGAGGTTCGGATGTCATTCCCGCGGTGGAGCTGTCGCCGGGGCGGTATGCCGATATCCATGTGGTGACGGAAGTGGACGGGATGCATTTCGTCCTGCTTGACGTGACACCCGTGATGCAGGTGTTGCAGCGGAACCAGCAGGTTCGCAATGAAATGCTGCTGGCCCAGGAAGAGCAGTTCCGCAAGCTGCTGGACGGCAACTCGCGAAGGCACGAAAAAAGCCGCCTGGCGAGAAATTCCCTGGAGCAGTTCCGGCGCAGTTCCGAACTGTTCGCCGTGCTTGTCAGCGAAACCCGGGCCCCGATCACTCTCTTGGCAGGACATGCCAGGCTGCTGGCGCGTCATTGCCGGGCCGATGCGGTGGCCATGCGCTCGATTGCCGCGATTCAGCATGCGGCGGTGTGCCTGGATGCGCTTTCGTCGAATGGGCTGGTCGGGCTGGGAGGGCTTTCCGCGGGTTCCAACCAGGCTGGCGTGCTGGATCTGGCGCAATTGGCGGGCACGCTCCAGGAGATGTTCTCACTGCAGGCGCAAAGCCAGAACCTCGGGTTCGAGGTCAGGTTGCCCAAGAACGGCGGCATGGTCGAGGTGGACGATCTGGCGCTGCGGCAGATTCTCGTCAACCTGATCATCCATGCGCTCGAAGGGATCGATGGTGGCCGGATTGTGGTATCGCTGACGGTCGTGCCGGATCATTTGGAGGTCGAAATCGCAGCGGAACCTGGCGGCTTCACGCAGGCGCATTTCGGCCCCTTGATCACCATGGCCGACACGAACGGCTTTTCCCTGGGTGGCGGCCTCTACCTGGCGGCAAGCCGGCAAATGCTGCAGCGGCTGGAGGCCATGGTCGAGCTGGTTCCCCGTTCCGTGGGCGGACATGAGCTCTGGATTCGGATCCCCGCCGGGACGGTATCCGCGAAGCCCGGGAGATCGTTGATCAGGGAGCGGGTGATTCCCCCTGCGTTGCGTGCGGGCGAGTCGCTGGTGGTCGTTGCCGTCGAGGCGGTCGAACTTGCCGCGACCATGGTGGAGCTTCTGGCGGACATGGGCGTTCCGGCGGTGGCCGTGCAGGAGGGCGACCGGATAGAAGCATTGGCGCGGGATGGCCTGCTGGGAGCCCTGGTTCTGTCGGATCCGTTCGATGGCGAGTCCGCGCGGGCATGGTTGCATCGGTCCAGCGCGAAAACGGACATGCGGGTGCTCGTGCTGTCGCGCGCCGGGGAGACCAAGACGAAGATGGACTGGTTGCAGGACGGGAACCGGGTCATCGTGGCGATGGATTCGGACAGGGAAACGCTCCAGGCCGCATTGCGGGCCGCGGTTGCGGGCTGATTGGCCTGGCGACGAAGGCGCCCGGGGGCGGGCCAGACAACAAGAGGACAATGGGCATGATCCAGATTGCCGACATGGCTGCATTTGCCGCCGTGGTCGAAACCAGCAGTTTCACGGAAGCAGCGCGCAGGCTGGGCACCACCAAGTCCGTCATCAGCAGGCGGGTGGGCGATCTGGAAGAGGCGCTGGGCGCATCGTTGCTGGACCGGTCTTCGCGCAGCGTGCGCTCGACCGAGGTGGGCGCGGTGTATTACGCAAAGTGCGTGCGCATCCTGGAATCCATCCAGGCAGCCAATGATTTCGTCGCCGGGTTCCACAACCTGATAGGCGGGCGCTTGCGGATCGTCATGCCGGAGGCGCACTGTGCCGCGTTCGCCATCCCGCTGTTGAACCAGTTCGCGGCGCAGTTTCCCGAAATACAGTTGGACGTATGCGTCGGCGCCGAGGCCATGAACCGCTCGGATCCTTACTTCGACGTCGCCATCCGCGCCGGAAGGCTGGACGATTCAAGCCTGGTCGCGCGACCGCTCACTGTTTTCCAGTCCTGGTTGTGTGCCAGCCCGGAGTATTTGGCAGCCCGCGGCGAACCATGCATACCCGACGATTTGATCGGCCACCACGGCGTGATGGGGTCTTTCGACGACAGGCCGGGCGTGTTCCGGTTGAAGGTTGAGGAAGGCGTGCGGTCTTTCAAGGTGCGCGAACGCTTGCGCAGCAATGACAGCCAGCAATTGCTCGCGGCCACCATCGATGGCCTGGGCATTGCGCAACTGCCCGATATCCTGGTGGCAGGGTTGCTCAAGTCCGGCCGCCTCAAGGCCGTGCTGACAGAGTACGCGCCTCCAGTGGAGACATTGTCGGCGGTTTTTCCCAAAAGCCGAAGGAATTCCCAGAAGGTGCAGGCCTTGCTGACATTCCTTGCCACGAGCATGCCTGCCCCTTGAACCGCCGGAGCGGCTTTCCGGCGTGAGCCGGGCAGTCCGTGCGCGAAACGGCAAGGCGCGCACGGCATTTGCTTGTCGTTCGCGATCTGGAAACCAACGGTTCGCGTTGTCGGCTGGAATCTGACATCTCTCTGCTTATGCTCCTGTCCTAGGAGCGGTATCTACATGGACGTTCGTGGCATGGGCCTGTGCATGCCCGTGCCATGCGCGGATGGAACGAGATGGATTTCAAGCCTTCGACCGGTGTACCCCCATCGGTGGTTGACGGGTTGCGATACGAGCTCCCCCTCGTGCAGCCCTGTAACGGTGCCTGTCCAATTTCCCCAATGAGGAAGGTACCCAGTCGCTCCGACGGCGACCTGTCGGGAGAGGGGCATGATGCCCCTCTCCCGATTCTTCGGGGTTTCGTGTTTCCGGTAAGGATCGAATCGAGTGCAAAAAAAGCTGACTGCAGAATTCCTGGGTACCTTCTGGCTGGTTTTCGGAGGGTGCGGGACCGCCGTCCTGGCGGGTAGTCATGGTGTTGGACTGGTGGGCATTTCACTTGCTTTCGGTTTGACTGTGCTTACGGGCGCTTATGCGCTGGGGCATGTCTCGGGTGGCCACTTCAATCCGGCAGTCAGTGTCGGCTTGTGGGCGGGCGGCCGTTTCAACGGCAGGGAACTGCTGCCATATGTGGTTGCCCAGGTAGTGGGCGGTGTCGCGGCAGGTTTTGTCCTGCTGCAGATTGCGCGCGGGCAGCCGGATTTTTCCGTTGGCGCGGGTAATCCGGGTGCATTCGCCAGCAACGGTTTCGGAGAACTGTCCCCCGGCGGCTACAGTGCGGCTGCCGCGTTCCTCATTGAGGCAGTGCTGACCGGCATGTTCCTGGTGGTGATCATGGGCGTTACCCGCAAGCAGATGCCGGCGGGGTTTGCGCCCATTGCGATTGGCCTGGCACTGACCCTGATCCATCTGATCAGCATCCCGGTGACCAATACATCGGTGAATCCCGCCCGGTCGACGGGGGTGGCGCTTTTTGCCGGCCCGGATGCACTGCGGCAACTCTGGATGTTCTGGCTGGCGCCGATGGTGGGTGGCATGGCGGGCGGGATTGTGTACCGGCTGCTGTATGGGCGCGAGTCGTCAGGCTGATTGTTGAAGGATTCGACGGATGTTGGAAATTCAAATGGGGTCTATTGCCATGAGCAACATGAGTGATGGCGCGCGCGTCGCGAAAATCGACATGCTCGAGGATTCCCGGGAGCACGCGCACCGCGCGGGCATATGGGCCGATGGCGATGAAATCATCGATCAATCGGCTCTTGAAGAAAACTGGCGCACCAGGGAGCGTCTCACGGACGCGCAGTGGTCGCGCATAGTCCGCGTGCTGCCAGGCCGGGTGGGCGCACGGGCGGGCAACGGCGGGAACGCGCGCTTGTTTGTCGAAGCGGTGCTGTGGGTTGCGCATACCCAGGCTTACTGGTCGGACATTCCCCCCGAATACGGAGCCTGGCATTCCAACTACATTCGGTTCGTTCGTTGGGCGAAGGAAGGCCACTGGGCGGATGTGGTCATGTCGATGGAAGAGTTGCCGGAATCGCAACGATTGCTGGCATCGATGGTGAACCACTATCTGGTCAAGCACCGGATGAACCGGATGCGCGTGAAGATCAAATAAGCGGCAGCAGCTTCATTGTCGGGTGAACGCATGCCGTCGCCTTCGAACCGGAAGGCCCGCATTCAACGTTCGACGATGGCCACCACGCCCATGCCGCCGGCGGTGCAGATGGAAATCAGGCAGCGGCCACCGCCGCGCTCCTTCAATTGCTTGGCCGCCGTGGCGACGATGCGCGCGCCGGTGGCGGCGAATGGATGCCCGGTGGCCAGCGAGGAGCCGGCGGGATTCATTTTCTGCGGGTCGATCTGTCCCAGAGGGGCCTGCAGGCCCAGCCGGTTGCGGCAATAGTCTTCGCTTTCCCATGCGCGCAGGGTGCACAGCACCTGCGCGGCGAAGGCTTCGTGGATTTCGTAGATGTCGAAGTCCTGCAGGGTCAGGTTGTTCCGCTGCAGCAGTTCGGCCACCGCCACGGTCGGCGCCATCAACAGGCCCTCGCCGTGCACGAAGTCCACGGCGGCAGCCTGGGCATCCTTCAGGTAGGCAAGCGGTTCGTGGCCATGCGCCGCGGCCCATTCGTTGCTGGACAGCAACACGGCCGCGGCCCCGTCGGTCAACGGAGTGGAATTGGCCGCGGTCAGGGTGCCCCGGCCCGAGGCCTTGTCGAAGGCGGGTTTCAGCGTGGCCAGCTTTTCCAGCGAGGTGTCGGGGCGCAGGATGTTGTCGCGTTCCTGGCCGCGGAACGGCGCGATCAGGTCGCTGAAGAAGCCGGCTTCATAGGCGGCGGCCAGCTTGCGGTGCGAGGCCACCGCCAGTTCGTCCTGCGAGTCGCGGGAGATGTTCCACTCCTTGGCCATGTCCTCGCAGTGCTCGCCCATGCTCTTGCCGGTGCGGGGCTCGGCCACGCCCGGGAACTCGGGCTTGAGTTCGCCGAAGCGGAATTCCTTCACCAAGGTTTTCAGTTTGTCCTGCGTGGTCTTGGCACGGTTGGCCGCCAGGATGCGGGCGCGCAACTTCTTGCCGTACACGATCGGCACGTCCGAGGTGGTGTCCGAACCGCCGCCGATGCCCGAATCGATCTGTCCCAGCGCGATCTTGTTGCCGATGGTGATGATGGAATCCAGGCTGGTGCCGCAGGCGCGTTGCAACGTAATGCCCGGCGTCAGCGGCGAGAGGCCGGAGGACAGGGCGGCTTCGCGGCCCAGGTTCCAGTCGCTGGGATGCTTGATCACCGCGCCCATCGCCACTTCGCCCAGTTGCTGGCCGTGCAGGCCGAAGCGTTCGACCAGGGCCCCCAGCGTGCGCACCGACATGCCCAGGTTGCCGACATCCGAATAGGCGGTGTTCTGCCGGCAAAAAGGAATGCGGACGCCACCCAGGATGGCGACGGGTCGGGCTGATGGCATGGGGAGACCTCGCAAGACGTGGGAAGAGCCGTGCAGACTGCCCGCATCCAGCGCCGCAGGCATAATGTGCAAGTGTATCCCTCCCCTTGGAACGGGCCAACCGCGAGCATGAACGAATTTGTACGGTCCGCCCCGGTCATGGGGATATTGGTGCTGGAAATGACGCCGGGCACCCAGCCGGCCGAAGCGGCATTGCGGCAGGAAGCAGCCGGTCGCCTGGCCGAATTGCTGGCGCGCGATCTTGGGATCCTGGTGCCCGGCGTCCAGGAGCTGGATCTCAGCCTCGCCGCCGCGCATTTCGATCCGGCGGAAGTGTTGCGTCCGGGCTGGCCGCTGCACCGGCGGCTGGACGAGTTGCGCGCACGCGCGCCCGGCCGCCACCAGGGTCCGCGGGTATTGGTGTTCGGCGCGGATGCCGCCGGCAACGTGCCCTTGCCGTTCCAGGCGGATCCGGATCTTCGGGGGGGAAGCCTGCGTGTATTGCCGTACCTGCTGACAGGCGACGAGGCGGCTGAACGCGCCATCGCCGAGCACATGGAAAAGATATTGCTGGAAACCGGCATGGCGGGCGCGGAAACGGCGTTGTTGGCGCAGCAGGTTTTCGGCGCGCGCATCGAGCATGCGCGCTATCTGACGGTCCATGATCTGGCGGCGATGACCGCATTGCAGTACCGCCACCAGGGTCTGGAGGTGTTGTGGCCGCTGCTGGAAGCGGCGTTGGTCGAGCCGGAGTCCGAGGCCTGGGTGGACAAGCTGCCCGAACCGTTGCTTTGCTATGCCCGCGGCGAGGCCCGGTTGGCGATGTTCGATCCGTCAGCCTGGCGCAAGCGCTACACGCCGACTGCCCAGGAAGGCCAGGACTCCAAGGTGGAGCGTATCTACCGGTTGTTCGAAGCGCGCCAGCGCCAGTTTGCCAGCGTGCTGGAAGCCCACGGCATTCCCGTGGTGCATGTGCACTGCCCGGCGGGCGAGGACCCGCGCCGCTGTCTGCTCTAGCGAAGGCGGCCCGTCATTCGCGCCGGCGTGCCGGAAGGTTGTTCCGGACAGGCGCGAAACAGGCCTGTCCGGCTCGGCCGGGGTTTCGGGGGATATCGGACGCGGCCTGGCGAAAGGACGATACCCGGCCTCAGTGGGTGATGGCGATCACGCCGCATGCCACGCGCGCGCCCGCGTTGCCGGTGGGCTGGCTGACATAGTCGTCGGGATCGGCATGCACGATCACCGCCCGTCCGGCGATGTCGGTCGCGCTGCCATCGCCCAGGGTGACACCGGACAGGTGCGCGCTGATCGTGGCCACGCCTTCCGCGTCCGACTGCAGATTGTCCATGTCGCCGGCGTGGTGCGTGCCGTGATGCACGCGTCCATGCGACGAGGTGGCCGGATTGAAGTGTCCCCCGGCGCTGGTGGCATCGACGGCGCTGCAATCGCCTTTTTCGTGCACGTGGAAACCGAACTTGCCGTTGGCCGGCAGTCCTCCCACGACGCCGGTGACGTGGGCCCCGCCGGGCATGGAGACCAGCGTGACCCTGCCGCTGACCAGGCTTCCGGAAGCCGATGCCAGGTTGGCCGCGGCATGCGTCGTCGGACCCGCGGGCGCGGCGGGAGGCGCCTTGGGTGTGCTCGAGCAGGCGGCAAGGAACACGGTGGCGGCGGTGGCAAGCAGAACGATGCGCATGGGAGCCTCGCGGGGGAAGGGGGTTGCCGATAACGTATAGGCACCACCCTTCACGTGCAATGAAGATGGTTCAGTGCCGTTTGCGGCCCGACCCCAGTTTGCGGGTAACGGTGTTGCGGCCTATCCCCAGTTTGTCGGCGGCGGCGGCGCGGCGGCCGTGGGTGAAGGCAAGCGCGGCTTCCAGCAGCGCGCGATCGAAACGTTCGCGTGCCTCCGCGTGCAGGTTCTGCGCGCCTTCCAGCAGGCGCGCGCGGGCCCAGGCCGCCAGGGAGGCTTCCCAGTCCCCGGACGTTGGCGCGTGGCTGCCCGGCGAGCGGGCGAGCACGGCTTCCAGTTCCGCGGCGGTGATGGATTCGGCGGGGGCCAGCGCCGACAACCGCCAGCAGACGTTTTCCAGTTCCCTCACGTTGCCGGGCCAGTCGTAGGCCTTGAGCGTGTTGAGTGCAGCCGCGGCGAAACGCTTTTGGGGCACGCCGAATTTGCGCGATGCGATCGCCAGGAAGTTTTCGGCCAGGCGCGGGACGTCGTCGCGGCGCTCGCGCAGTGGCGGCAGGCGCAGCCGGACCACGTCCAGGCGGTGCAGCAGGTCGGCACGGAAGCGGCCTTCGGCCACCAGCCGCTCCAGGTCCTGGTGGGTGGCGGCGATCACCCGCACGTCCACGCGGATCAATTCGCGCCCGCCCACGCGGAAGAATTCGCCCTCGGCCAGCACGCGCAGCAGCCGCGTCTGCAACGACAGCGGCATGTCGCCGATTTCATCGAGGAAGAGGGTGCCGCCATCGGCCTGCTCGAAGCGTCCGATGTGGCGCTTGTGCGCGCTGGTGAAGGCGCCGGCTTCGTGGCCGAACAGCTCGCTTTCCAGCAGTTCCGCCGGAATGGCGGCGGTATTGAGCGCGACGAAGGGCCTGGTGTTGCGCGGCGATTCGTTGTGCAGGGCGCGGGCGACCAGTTCCTTGCCGGTGCCGGTTTCGCCGGTGACGAGGACCGACAGCGGTGCCTGGGCCAAGCGTCCGATGGCCCGGAACAGCGCGCGCATGGCCGGCGTTTCGCCGATCAGTTGCGAATTGTCCGCCGGGGGCGGCGTGGCTTCCTCCATCAATCCGGTTTCGGCCGTCACCGTGTCCGGCAAGGTCCGCGCCGCCAGCGCGACGGCATCGTCCAGGTCGAAGGGCTTGGACAGGAATTCGTGCGCGCCGCCGCGGAACGCACCGGCGGTGCTGGCCACGTCGGTGTAGGCCGACATCACGATGACCGGGAGGTGCGGGTGGCTGCTCTTCAGTTTGTCCAGCAGGACCAGCCCGGTGTCGCCCGGCATGCGCACGTCGGTGAACAGCAGGTCGGGCGCGCCGTGTGCGCCCAGCGCTTGCAGAGCGGCATCGGCGCTGTCGAAGCCATCGACGGCATAACCGGCATCGCGCAATGCGGTGGCCAGCACGAAGCGCACCGAGCGGTCGTCGTCGACCACCCAGATGCGTTGCGCGCCGGCGGCGGGGAAATGCAGGGCGATCCCGTCAGTGGGCATGGGGCTTCTCTTCTTCCGCCTGCAATTGCGGCAGCATCAGGGTGAAAACGGTGTGCCCGGGCCGCGAGCGATAGCTCAGCGTGCCGTTGTGTTCGCGCGCGACCTGTTGTGCCAGCGCCAGGCCCAGCCCGCTGCCTTCGGCGCGGCCGCTGACCAGGGGCAGGAACAGGTGCTCGGTCAGTTCTTCCGGCACGCCGCGCCCGTCGTCGACGATTTCCAGACGCAGCGCCATGGCGTGCAGGTGGTCGTGGATGCGCGCGCCGTGCTCGACGCGGGTGCGCAGGGTGACCGTGGTGGCGCCGGCCTGGATGGCGTTGCGGACCAGGTTCCATGCCGCCTGCGTGAGGCGGTCGGCATCGCCGTAGAGTTCCGGCAGGCTGGGGTCGTAGTCGCGTTGCAGGCGGACCGACCAGCCGCCTTCGGTTTCGGCCAGGCGCAGTACCCGTTCCAGCACGGCATGGATGTTGAGCAGGTCGTGCGGCCGTTGCGGTGCGGGGGACAGCAACTGGTCGAGCAGGCCGTTGAGGCGTCCGGTTTCCGATTCGATCAGTTCGATCAGTTCGCGTTCGTCCTGGTTGTCCGCGCGCTGTCCGGCGCGCCGTGCCAGCAACTGGGCCGCGCCCTTCAGGCCGGCCAGCGGGTTGCGCAGTTCGTGCGCCAGGCCTTTCAGCGCGGCGCTGAGGGCGTTGGGCAGCGCCTGCACCGGGTCCACGCCGGGGAACTCGTCCACCGGGTGGGCTTCCAGCAGCCAGTCGCCGTTGTCCATGCGCGACAGCCAGCCTTCGGCGAAGCGCGGGGATTCGGCAGGCATGCCCAGTGCCATGCGATGCAGCCGCAATACATCGCGTCCGGTGTTTTCCAGGAAGTGGGCCATGGCGTCGCCGTCGATCTCCAGTGCGGCCAGGGGTTGCCCCAGCAGGCGTCGCGAACTGACGCCCAGCCAGCGGGCGAATGCGGCGTTGGTGCCGAGGATCCGCCCTTGCGGATCGGCCCAGGCCACCGGCGTGCTGAGGGCGTCGGTGGCGGGCTCTTTCGGCATGGGGACCTGGGGGAACGGCATTGCACCATATTAGTGCAATGCCGTTCGATGAGGTGAATCAGCTCTCGTAGGCCGATTCGCCGTGCGAGGTGATGTCCAGGCCCTCGCGTTCGGCTTCTTCGCTGACCCGCAGGCCGAAGATCAGCTTGGCCAGCAGCATGATGATGGCGGTGACCACGGCGCACCAGAGGATCGTGAACGCCACGCTGACCAGCTGCACCCAGACCTGGGCGCCGATGGCCAGGTCGACCTCGGTGCCGCCCAGCGACTGGGCGCTGAACACGCCGGTCAGCAGGGCGCCGATGATGCCGCCGATGCCGTGCACGCCGAACACGTCCAGGCTGTCGTCCGCACCCAGCAGGCGCTTCAGGCCGTTGACGCCCCAGACGCAGATCACGCCCGCGGCCAGGCCGATCACGATGGCGCCCATCGGACCCACCGTGCCCGCCGCCGGGGTGATGCCGACCAGGCCGGCGATGGCGCCGGAGGCCGCGCCCAGCGCCGAGGGCTTGCCCTTGGCGATGGCTTCCACCAGCGTCCAGCCGACCACCGCGGCCGAGGTGGCCACCATGGTGTTGATCATCGCCAGCGAGGCGCTGGCATCGGCGGCGAGTGCGGAACCGGCGTTGAAGCCGAACCAGCCCACCCACAGCAGCGAGGCGCCGATGAAGGTGAACGGCACGTTGTGCGGCTTGATCGCTTCCTTGCCGTAGCCCAGGCGCTTGCCCAGGAAGTACGCGCCCACCAGGCCGGCCACGCCCGCGTTGATGTGCACCACGGTGCCGCCGGCGAAATCGATCACGCCCTTGTGCGCCAGGAAGCCGCCCTCGCCGCTCCATACCATGTGCACCATCGGCAGGTAGGCGAAGGTCACCCACAGCACCGAGAAGAACATCACCGCGGAGAACTTGATGCGTTCGGCGAACGAGCCCACCACCAGCGCGGTGGTGATGCCGGCGAAGGTGGACTGGAAGGCGATGAACAGGAATTCCGGCAGGCCGCCGCCATCGGTTTCGGCGGTGATGCCGCGCAGGAAGGCTTTTTCGGTGAACGAGCCGAAGAACGCGTTGCCTTCGGTGAACGCGGCGCTGTAGCCGTAGATCACCCAGACCAGGACCACGGTGGAATACACCACCAGCACCTGCACCAGCACCGACAGCACGTTCTTCTTGCGCACCATGCCGCCGTAGAACAGCGCCAGGCCCGGCGCCACCATCAGCAGCACCAGCAGGGTGGAGGTCAGCATCCATGCGATGTTGCCGCTGTCGAATGCGACCGCTTCGGCCTCGGTTTCTTCTTCGGCAACAGCCGCTTCGGTTGCTTCGCCGGCCGGCTCGGTCGTTTCGACGGCTTCATCGACGACTTCCGCAACGGTTTCGGCCACGGGGAGCGATTCTTCCTGGGCCTGCGCGGCGGCCGGGTAGCCCACCGCGAGCACGGACAATGCCATCAACAGGGAAACTGCATGCAACCGGGTTTTCCACCCGGTGAAAAGACGGGTCTTCATGTGGGGGACTCCGAATTAGAGCGCGTCCGCGCCGACTTCGCCGGTGCGGATGCGGATGACCTGGTCGATGGAGGTGACGAAGATCTTGCCGTCGCCGATCTTGCCGGTGCCGGCCGCCTGCTGGATGGCCTCGATCACGGCTTCCAGGCGTTCGCTGGTGACGACGGTCTCGATCTTGATCTTGGGCAGGAAATCGACGACGTATTCGGCGCCGCGGTACAGCTCGGTATGTCCTTTCTGCCGCCCGAAGCCCTTGACTTCGGTGACGGTGATCCCGGATACGCCCGCTTGCGACAAGGACTCTCGCACCTCGTCGAGCTTGAACGGCCGGATGATGGCGGTGATCAGTTTCATGCGCATTTCCCCGTGGTGGTAAGGAGCCGGCCGTTGCCGGCCGGCGATTGGCGGAGCAGGAAACCGGGACGCAACCCGACGTGGGGGAGGAAGCCGCGTGCCGGAACCCTTTTCCGTTGCCCGAAAGCGCTACGGCAGCCTTGCGGGCTGCCGTAGCGGGTGTGCTCAGTTGGCGTAGTACAGCTGGTACTCCAGTGGGTGGGTGGCCGCGCGGAACTTGGTCACCTCCTGCATCTTCAGTGCGATGTAGCCGTCGATGAAATCGTCGCTCATCACGCCGCCGGCCTTGAGGAACTCGCGGTCGGCGTCCAGGGCTTCCAGCGCCTGGTCCAGGCTGGAGCAGACCTGCGGGATCAGCTTCTCTTCTTCCGGCGGCAGGTCGTACAGGTCCTTGTCGCTGGGCGCGCCCGGGTCGATCTGGTTCTTGATGCCGTCCAGGCCGGCCATCATCAGCGCGGTGAAGGTCAGGTAGCCGGACTGCAGCGGATCCGGGAAGCGCATCTCGATGCGGCGCGCCTTGGGATTGGATACCCACGGAATGCGGCAGGAAGCCGAACGGTTGCGGGCGGAGTAGGCCAGCATGACCGGTGCCTCGAAGCCCGGCACCAGGCGCTTGTAGCTGTTGGTGCCCGCGTTGGCAAACGCGTTGATCGCGCGCGCATGCTTGAAGATGCCGCCGATGTACCACAGCGCCAGCTGCGACAGGCCACCGTAGCCGTCGCCGGAGAACAGGTTGGCGCCGCCCTTGGCCAGCGACTGGTGCACGTGCATGCCGCTGCCGTTGTCGCCCACGATGGGCTTGGGCATGAAGGTGGCGGTCTTGCCGTTGCGGTAGGCCACGTTCTTGATGATGTACTTCATCGTCAGCAGCTCATCGGCCTTCTTGACCAGCGAGTTGAACTTGGTGCCGATCTCGCACTGGCCGGCGGTGGCCACTTCGTGGTGGTGCACTTCGGTTTCGATGCCGACCTGTTCGAGGGTCTTGACCATCTCGGCGCGCAGGTCGTGCAGCGAATCGGTCGGCGGCACCGGGAAGTAACCGCCCTTCACCCCGGGACGGTAGCCGCTGTTGCCGCCTTCGATCTTGGCGCCGCTGTTCCAGGCCGCTTCTTCCGAATCGATCCTGAAGAAGGTGTGGCCCATGTCGTTGCCGAAGCGCACGCCGTCGAAAATGAAGAACTCCGGCTCCGGGCCGAAGAAGGCCTGGTCGGCGATGCCGCTGGACTTCAGGTAGGCCTCGGCGCGCTTGGCGATGCCGCGCGGATCGCGCGAGTAGCCCTGCATGGTGGCCGGGTCCAGGATGTCGCAGGCCAGCACCAGGGTGGGGTCGGCCATGAACGGATCCAGGTAGGCCGTGTCCGCGTCGGGCAGCAGCACCATGTCCGACTCGTTGATGCCTTTCCAGCCGCTGATCGAGCTGCCATCGAACATCTTGCCGTCTTCGAACAGGGCCGGCTCGATGATGCTGATCGGGAACGTCACGTGCTGCTGCACGCCGCGCAGGTCGACGAAACGCAGATCGACGAATTCGGCCTTGCTGTCCTTGACCAGCTTTTCAACATTTTCCAGGGACATCGCTTGGAACCTCGGGTGGTGGTTAAAGAGTTACCACTACCAAAGCAAGTGCCGTGCCAGCCTTGTTTCCCGTGCAAGCTATTGATTATAAAGGATAGCAAGGCCGGGCAAAGGGCAAAATCGCACCAAATTGAATCTATTGATTCCAGAAAGCACCAAAATAGTGCTTATCGGGTTTCCGGTTATGCTGCTCGCCCCGTTTACACGTTTGAACCCCATGGGCGATCTGCTAGCCGCGCTGTTGCTGGGCATCATTGAAGGCATTACCGAGTTCCTGCCGATTTCCAGCACCGGCCACCTGCTCATTGCCCAGCATTGGCTGGGGCCACGTTCGGACCTGTTCAATATCGGCATCCAGGCCGGCGCCATCCTCGCGGTGGTCCTCATTTACCGGCAACGCCTGTGGCAATTGCTGCAGAGCTTCCTGCGTCCGGCCGCCGACGTGGCCGGGTCTTCCGTGGCGGGACAGCCGCCGCGTGACTATGCGTTCAAGCTGGCGGCGGCCTTCGGCGTCACCGCGGTACTGGGCATCCTGGTCAAGCAACTGGGTTTCGAATTGCCGGAAAACGTCGAGCCCATTGCCTGGGCCTTGATCATCGGCGGTATCTGGATGCTGGCGGCAGAGCATTTCGCGGCCAAGCGTGCGCAAGTGCTGGGCGAGCGCAGCCACATCACTTGGACCGTGGCCATCCTGGTCGGTATCGCACAGGTGGTGGCCGGCGTGTTTCCGGGCACGTCACGCTCGGGCGCCACCATTTTCGTGGCCTTGCTGGCCGGGACCACCAACCGGGCGGCGGCCACCGAGTTCGCGTTCCTGGTGGGCATTCCCACCATGTTCGCGGCCACGGCCTACGAACTGATGAGCATGGCGGCATCGGGCGAGGCCGCCGACGAGGACTGGGCGGCCTTTGCGGTGGCCTTCGTGGCTTCCGCCATCACCGCCTTCATCGCTGTCAAATGGTTGCTGGGGTATATCCAGACCCATCGTTTCACCGCCTTCGCGGTGTATCGCATGGTTCTGGGCGCCGCATTGCTGATTCTGGTGCCCTCGGGGGCGGGTGTTTAAGTCGCCTGTTCCAAGGCGTATGCTGATTGTTCATGCTTGGTTTCCGCGTATTTTTCACCCGTGTTTCCCGTCATCACACTCGAATCGAAATGGAGAATTCCGATGTCCAAGTCCCATGCCTTGTTGCCCCTGCTGATTGCCGCCGCGCTTGGCCTGGCGGCCTGCACTCCCAATACCGGTAACGAAGCCAGCACCACGCCTGCCGCCGAGCCGGCCGAAGCCACGGTACCTGCCACCGATACCGCCACGACGTTGGCGGGCTATTACTGGCACCTGGAGTCGGCCGTCGATGCCCAGGGCCAGCGCATCGACGCGCTGTTCCCGAAGCCGGACAGCGCGCTGGTCTTCCAGTTCGCCGAAGGACGCCTGGGCGTGCGGGGTGGCTGTAACAACCAGAGCGCTTCGTTTGAACTGGGCGCCGATGGCAGCCTGACCACCACGCGTCCGGTCTCCACGATGATGGCTTGCGATCAGGTGCTGATGCAGGCCGATGCCGCAGTGGGCGAACTGCTCGACGCAGGCTCATTCCAGGTGGAAGCTGCGGGCGGTGATGCTGCCAGTTTGAAGCTGACCGCCGCCAATGGCACGGTGCTGACGTTCAAGGGCCAGCCGACGCCGCAGACCCGTTTCGGCGGCCCGGGCGAGCGCGTGTTCCTGGAAGTCGCGCCGGAGCGGGTGGCTTGCAATCATCCGTTGATCCCGGACTTCAAGTGCCTGCAGGTGCGCGAAATCACCTTCGACGAGAATGGCCTGCGCAGTGGCGAGCCGGGTGAATGGCAGCCGCTCTACGAGGAAATCGAAGGCTTCACCCACGTGGAAGGTCAGCGCAACGTGCTGCGCCTGGATCGCTACACGCGTGAGACGACGCCGGCCGATGCTTCGTCCATCGTCTACGTGCTGGACATGGTGGTGGAGTCGGAAGTCGTCAAGCCGTGATGCATCTGGTCCGCGCGGTGCAATGCCGCGCGGACCTTGTACAGCCGGACCCTCAGGCGGTCACGGCAGGATTCAGTGAATAGGTGCCGTGCACGATGGCTTCGGCCAACACGTGCCGGTGCATGGCACGGAACACGTCTGCTGCGGTGAAGAGCTCCGGCAGATCAAGTTTGGCCACGTCCAGCGCGAACAGCCGGAAGAAATAGCGGTGCGTGCGCAGGTCGTTGAACGGCGGATACGGACCGTCGTAGCCAAGATAGTTGCCGCTCATCTGCGCGTCGCCGGCAAACCAGCCGGTGTAGTCGTTCAGTCCCTGGCGCGAGCCTTCCGGTCCGGGTGGCGCCTGCTTGCCGCGGACGGTGAAGCCATCGCTGCAACTGCCGGCCGCGATTTCACGCAGGCCTGGCGGAATGTCGATCATGGTCCAGTGGACGAAGTCTCCGCGTGGTTGCGACACCGGGATCTGCAGGTCTTCGCGGCCTACCGTTTCCGCCACCGTGGGCGCGTCCGGGTCGATGCACAACAAGGCAAAGGACTTCGTGCCTTCGGGCACGTCGTCCCATGCCAAGTGGGGATTGCGGTTGGGTGCCAGTCCATCGGGCTGTCCCGCCGCGAACTCGGCCGCGATCGGTTTTCCGTTCTCGAAACTGTCGCTCCGGATGCGCATGTGTGTGCTCCTTCGAGGTCGTGGCTCAGGTTTCAGGGTAGCCCAGCGCAACCGCGACAGGCGTCAGGACGGCGAAGGGTTCGGCCAGCGCCTCGGCGTAATTGCGCCAGTGGCCGGATTTGAAGAATGCAGGTATGGCCACTGGCGGCACGGGGGCTTCCAGACCGGTTGCGGCTTTCAGTGCTTCGGTCAGGGCAGCGGGATCGTCTTCGATGCCGTCTATGCGGACCAAGGCGTGCGGATAGAGGGCGTCGTGGTTGAGTGTCAGGAATTGCCGAAGGGAGTCGGCCATCCAGTGCGCCGATTGCAACGGAGAGGCCATGCCAATCCGTGAGGGTGAGCCGAAGGCAAGCCATTCCAGCAGCATGTCACGCGGGTCGCGCATCACCGCCAACAGCGTGCCGTCCGGCATATGGGGACGAAGTGCGCACAGGAAGGCATGGTCCCACCACACCAGCCACTCGATCACGCGGCCCTGGGTGATGCCGCGCGCCGGCAGTTTCGACTGCCATTCCTCGATGACTTCGCGCCCGTCCTTTTCGCCCGACAGCAGGCCCTGTACGCTGCCGAAACTCTGGAAGCCATCCCCCACGAAGCCCGGGCTGAATCGATCATTCCGGAACGCCGGGGAAGCCGACAGGACGGCCGCGATGCGTTCGACGCCGGACCCCGGAGGGCCCCAGAGGAAAATGGCCGAAGCCGTGTCTGCATCCCGCTCGGTTGCGATCGGGGGCCATGCGGCGATCGGGACCTGCTCGATCGGAAGCCCGACAGGCGGCAGGGGCAGCAATTTCGATGCCTGGGCCTTGGCCAGGGAACTCCATGTGGCAACCGCATCCATGTGGCGTCCGGCATGATCCTGTGTCCGTGCCAACCAGCCGTTCAACAATTCGCGGGAGGCATCCGAACCTGCATTCGTCAGCAACGATTCGACGTGGGCCACGGCGGCTTGTGGATCACGCGATTGCAATGCATCCAGCACCGCGGCCTGTGCAGCGGCATGACCCGGCGTGATATCCAGTATCTGCCTTGCGCTGGTTTCTGCGGCGCCGATCTCGCCGCGATGGGCATGCAGGGCCATGCTGGCTTGCAGGGCCTGGATGGATTGGGGCATGGCGTTCAGCCAGCGTGTGATCAATGCAGAGGCTTCGTCACTGCCCAGTGGTTCGAAGGCCAGCCGGGCAAGCCACAGGTTGGGTGCCTGGGGAGCGGTTGCCAAGGCCGCTTCCAGTGTCTGGCGTGCAGATTCCTTGTCATCCTGTTGTTGCCAGTAAGTCATCAGGAGCGAAAGCGTTTCCCGATTGTCCGGCTCCACGCCGAGTGCGGCATGCAGCAGTGAAAGCGCCTGTTCCGGCTGGCCGCCTGCGAAGAACAAACGGGCAGCAAGGCGATTCAAGCCAGGCCGGGTTCCGGACTGTTCGTTAAGCAATGGCTGCAGCCATTCGGCGGCTTCGGCAAATCGGTTCTGGCGGGCCAGCAGGTCGGCAATCAGTGCGCGAAGCTGGCGGTTCTGGGGAGATTGCTCGAGCAGGGTGCGGAATGCCTGCTCGGCAAATGCCCACAACTGCTTGCCCATGTAGGCAAAGCCCAAGGCAAGGCGAAGCTGCTCATCTTCGGGCGCCCGCTCAAGTGCGCTGGTGACGGCTTTCAAGGCTAGATCCGCTTTGTCACGGCGCAGCAGGACCATGCCTTCGATGGCGGCAAGCCGTGGATGCTCCGGTGCAATGCGGGAGGCAAGTTTTGCCAGTCGCTCGGCCTCGTCAATATCGCCGCGTCCGAGGGCGAGTTGTGCTTGCATGACATAGGCAGGAAACAGGTTCGGGTTGAGGCCGATGCTCCGCGCCAGTTCCGCCTGTGCTTCGTCCAATTGCCTGTTACCCAGCAGCAAGCCAGCACGTTCGAAATGCAGGGTGGCATCTTCGGGCGAGAGGTTGATGGCCTGGTCGATGCTTTCCATGGCGGCTTCCTGCTCACCTGCCAGCCTCAAGGCCGCAGCCAGCAGCCGGTGGACCTGTGCGTTGCCAGGCTCATTGCCGGCCCATTCGCGCGCGAGTTGCAGTGCTTGTGCGCCATTGCCCTGCCGCAGGGCGTCGATGATGGTGTCTTGCATGGGGATCCGCGCGTCCAAAACGCGCATTGTAGCGCCGCCTAGCCAGCGACTCTTCCGAGGCGTCCGGCCACCCAGCGTTCGGCGAAGCCGTCGCAGGCCGCGTTTTCTATGAAGCCGCAATGGCCACCCCACTGCGCGGTTTCCAGGCGGGCAGTGGATGGCAATTGCCAGCGCGCGAAATCCCCGAAGGGAATGACCGGATCGTCCTCGGCCATCAGGATGTCGGCCGGGACCGCCAGCGCGGCCAGGCGGTCGCCGGCAATGCTGTATCCATCGAAATAAGCATCGATGGTGCCGAAATCGGTGTGCCGCTCCACCATCCAGCGGGTCAGTTCGCGGACGCTTTTGGCAAGGGTGTCGTCATCGTAGTCGTGGCGCTCGGGGAACAGCTCGCGCTTGCGTTCCAGTGAGCGGCGCCACTTGCGCTGGAAATACCAGTGGTAAAGCGGCAGCCCTTCTTCCATGCCCATCATGGCCGATGCCGGATCCAGTACCGGGCATACCGAGGTCACGTGGTCGATTGGCAGGCCCGCTTGCGGTGCATGCAAGGCCAACCGCAGGGCGAAGTTGCCGCCCAGCGAATAGCCCGATGCCACGAAGGGGCGTATCGGGAAACGTCGTGCCACGTCGCGGGCGGCGTGGATCACTTCGTCCAGCCGGTTGGAGTGGAAGATTTCCTCGTTGAGGTGGTGGGTGCCGCCATGGTCACGGAAATTCAGGCGCACCACGTCCAGGCCGGCAGCCAGCAGTTGCGCCGCCGTGGTGCGCATGTAACCGGATTCGGTACTGCCTTCCCAACCGTGCAGGAGCAGCGCCAGGCCGCGGGGTGCACGGTCCGGGACCGTGCTGTGCACGCCGAGCAGGCGCACGCCGTTGCCACCATCGAAGATATGCTCGGTTGACACCGCACCAGTGGCGTTGATGGCCCGCAACCCGCGCTGTTGCCGTCGCCGGCTGGAACTCAATACCGACTGCAAGTGGGGATTGCGCAACCAGCGGGGAGGCCGATAGTCGTCTGCGGTAAGCATGTCCATGCGTGGAACTATAGGGCCGGCGGGACGGTTGCGCTGCCCGCGTCAGCCGCCGTCCGACATGGCCTGGAGGATCCGCTCGCGGGAAAGCTCCGCAATCCCCCGGCGGCCTTCCATGTCGGCCACCTGGATGGGCTCAAGGAAACAGACATCGGCCGCGCGCGCCGGTTCACCCAGCAGGCGGATGAAGTTGGCGAAGAAGCTTTCCTTCGGACCAAAGGCCACCACGGTCTGTGCACTTCCCCGGTTGCCGTAACGCAAGGCTACCGGCTGCACCGGAACACCGGCTTCGACAGCAGCCTGGAAGATGCGCGCATGGAAGGGTCCCACCTCGTGCCCGCCGCGGGTGCGTCCTTCGGGGAACACGCCGACCGATTGCCCTTCACGCAACCGGGCCACCATGACCTGCAGGACGTCGCCCAGGGATTCCTGGCTGCCGCGCTTGTGGAAGATGGTCTGGCCACGGCTGGCCAGCCAGCCGACCACCGGCCAGCGCGAGATTTCGTACTTGGCCACGAAGCCCATCATGCGCTGGCTGTGCAGGACTTCGATGTCCACCCAGCTCACGTGGTTGGCGACGAACAGGGTGGCGCCCGGCAGCGGTTCGCCGATGCGGCGCAAGCGGAAGCCGAAGATGCGCATCAGCCCGGCCGACCAGGCGCGGACCATGCGATGGTCAAGGCGTTCGCCATCGCGCAACGGCAAGCCCGCCCACAGCGGGACCATGCTCAGCAACGTGATGGGGAGGGGGATGAGCAGGTGCAACAGCAGCAATGGCACCCGGTACAGATAGCGGAATGCCCGCGCCAAGCCGCTACCGGCCGCAGGAGTGTGGGGAGGATTCATGGCCGCCCACGATACCGGATGCATCCATGGTTGGGCTATGGTGCCAGCACCACGCGTTCAGCCGGCTGCCACCACGGCCAGGGTCAGCCGCGAAATGCAGACCGCTTTGCCATCTTCGTTTTCGATGCGGATTTCCCATACCTGCGTACTGCGGCCGACGTGCACGGCACGCGCGGTGCCGGTGACGGTTCCTTCACGGACGGCACGCAGGTGGTTGGCGTTGATTTCCAATCCCACCACGCGTTGGCTGGCAGGATCCACGCACAGGCTGCCGGCGATGCTGCCCAGGGTTTCGGCCAAGGCGACGGAAGCGCCGCCATGCAGGATGCCGAAAGGCTGGCGTGTCCTTGCATCGACCGGCATGGTGCCGCGCAGCCAGTCCGTACCGGCATCGGTCAGCGTGATGCCCAGATGTTCGACCATCGAGCCGCGGCGCAGCGCATTGAGGGCATCGATATCCACGGGAGCAAGGAAAGCCATGCGTGTTCCTTTCAGAGAATGGGCACCAGGCCGGCACCGAAGGCGGTCAGGATGCGGGTATAGAGCCATTTGGGGCCGATGCTGACTTCGGGGAAGTCGCCGACCGGGGTGTAGCAGGTGTGGAAATCCGGATGGCTCGGGAGCAATGGTTCGGGGCATCCGGGTCCGGGGTTGAATTCGTAGCTGGTGGCGTAGCGCCAGGGCCACACATCGAAGATTGGCAGGGCTTCGGAGACCTTGCCCAGGCTGTAGTCGAGCCCGGAGAACACCGGTGGCTTGATGCGTGGCGCAATGGTCCAGGAGTTTTCCGGTGCCATGTCGCGGCGGATGCTGGCGGCCAGGGCCTGCGCGAAGGCTTCGTCCTCGATGATCACTGCGCTCTCGGTGTTGTAGTTCTCGGAGCGTGGATCGAAGTTGTGCGAGCCGATCACGCCGATGCGGCCATCGACCACCATGGATTTCGAGTGCAAGCCGGTGCGTGGTCCCGCGCGCTCCACCGGCAAGGGGGCGGTGGCGGCACCGCTGCTGAGGAAGGAGGGGCGGGACTCGGTGCGTTGCTGCTTGCGGGGAGCTTCGCCGGAAGATCCATGCGGCCCCGCCGATCCGCTGCCCAACAAACCTGTGTTCGCGTGTGTTGTTTCCACTTCCGTGGCGGTGGCAGGCGCATCGCCGAGATCCACTTTCGGCGCATTGCCCGGGAATGGCTTGTATTCGTGTATCTGGAAGCCGAGTTCGCGCAGGTAGCGCCGCTTGTACTTGAACGACATGGAGTAGACCACCGGGTTGTCGGTGGCTGCCAGGCTGTTGGTCGACACGATCACGGAAGGAGATGGATCGCGTTGCCGGAGTTGCTTGAACAGGTGGCGTGCTTCCTTCGACATCACCAGGTAGGGGGTTTGCAGCAGAATCTCCGATTGCGCTTCGGTGACCAGGCGTTCCAGTTCGGTGGTGGCATCCAGTGCCGGGCTTTCGGATTCCGCGTTGCTCTTCTGCGGGACGTCGGCCACGTAGGTCACGTTGCCCACGGGGAGTGCCGGCGCTGCCAGCCGCGTGCCGATTTCCTCCGCGTCCGAGGCCTTGCGTGAAATTTCTTCCACCCGTTCCGGACGCAGGAAGCGTGCTTCGGGCATGGCGGGCACGCCATCGGCGAGCAACGTGTGGCCGACATCGTTGAGCCGCTCCGCCGGCACGCTCATGGGGGCTTCCCAGAAGGCTTCGAAACTGGCCGCCATGTCGTGCCCGGCGGGCCCTGCCACCAGCACATCGCGGTCACGGAAGTTGTATTCGGCATCCCAGTCGTAATAGTCATCCTGGTAGTTGCGGCCACCGGTGATGCCGATGCGCTTGTCCACCACCAGCAGCTTGTTGTGCATGCGCTGGTTGAAGCGCCGGAAGCAGCACAGCACGCTGCCGGCGTAATCCAGGTAATTGAGTTTGGCCTTGCC
>CAZLSG010000026.1:0-37688 GCA_964562135.1 uncultured Pseudoxanthomonas sp.
ATGGCCAATGCGGTGCCGAAACCAATGCCCGCCTTGATCACCGTTCCCCCTGCACTATTCATGGTGTAGCTCCTGTTGGACCCACTGGGAATCTCTGGAATATTTCGGCCACGGCCGCACTGATCTTCGCATTGCGTTCTTCGGGTTTCAGTTTCGGAATCCTGCCGACCGCAATCCCTTCCCATATCAAGCGGTTCTGCACGGCATCCACCACATCGATATTCATCGTGCCCTCGCTGAAACGGGTAACGTTGGTCTGCTCGGTCCAGTAAGGCACCAACACGTAACCGTGCCGGTAACTGTAGTAATAGCCGTAATCCACCGTCGGCGTGGTGTAAACGTCGGTCCGCTCCTCGATGTAGGTGTTGATGTTGACCCACAAATCCGGACTTTCCGTGACAAAGACATAGCCACGCGCCTCCATCTGGGTGCGCGCCGCGGCCTTGATGGCCTCGCTGGTGGGCGTGGCATAGCCATCCTTCTCCATGGCCAGCGGCGCATAGAAGCCAAACGTTCGATAGGCGGAGAAATCAGCCGCAGGATCGGCTTCGGCGGTGATCCGGGGGCCGGTGGCACAACCGGCAAGCAGGAAGAGCGCAACGAGGCCGAACAACCAACCGGCATGATGGACGCTGGTACGCATGGCAGTGTTCCCGTGGGTGGATGGTGCAAAACCTAGCATGTCGCCCCGCTGCGTCAATGAATACGGCAGGCTTCCCACCGGCATATGCCCGAAGACCCTTGATCTTCGTTCTACATTGCCCTGCCAGCATCGTCCGCAAATAGGATGGCCCATGGAGGCACGGCATGTGGAAGTGGATCAAGCGCGGATTATGGTCCCTCGCGGCCTTCATGGCCCTGCTCGCCGTTGCAGGCGGCTTCTGGTGGCACAGCCTGGATCTGGACAGCCAGACCCTCCCGGACCCTGCCAGCACCGTTGCGGACCTGGACTTCATGCGCCAGCCTGCGCCGCCACGCGGGAAAGTACTGGCCGTGGTCACCAGCGCGGAGCGACTGGGCGACAGCGGCAGGCGCGGCGGCTACGAGCTGACCGAGCTGTCACGGGCCTACTACACTTTCCTTGCCAACGGCTTCGAGGTGGACATCGCCAGCCCGGCTGGCGGCGAGCCCCCGATGCGTACCGATGACGACATGGTCGAAGCCGACCATGCCTTCCTCAACGACACATCGGCACGACGCCTCCTGCAAGACACCCTGCTCCTTGAAAGCGTGGACCCTTCCCTCTACGAGGCCGTTTATTTCGTGGGCGGCAAGGGCACCATGTTCGATTTCCCGGACAATCCCGCCATCCAGGACATCGTCCGCACCATCTACCAGTCCGGCGGCGTCATTGGCGCCGTCTGCCACGGGCCGGCGGCCCTGCTGAATGTCGTGCTGGACGACGGAACCCCGCTACTGCGCAATCGCAACGTCACCGGATTCACCAACGCCGAGGAACTGTTCCTGATCCGGGATGCACGCGAAGTATTCCCGTTCCTGTTGCAGGACCGGCTGACGCAAGCGAACGCACATTTCGCCGAAGGCCGCATGTACCTGGACAACACCGTGGTGGATGGCCGCCTGGTGACGGGACAGAATCCATGGTCCACCTGGTCGGTGGCCGAAGGCATGGTGCAGGCGATGGGGCATGCCCCGGTGCCACGCGAACGCACCCGTGAGGAACTTGCCGTCCAGCTACTGGATACCTATTGGAACGAAGGCATGGAGGCTGCCTTGCAGCTCAGGCATCAGGTCCCCGGCGCCGACAAACGGCTGCTGCTGATGCATGCCTTGGTGGCCGGCATGCAAGGCCACCTGCGCGACGCCTACCGCCTGCAACGGCTGGCACACGGGTAATCTCGATCCGATCAACCCGGAATTCCGGCTGTATGTACTGAGTGGGTAAACTTTCCCGGCATCCTGCTGGAGGATGCCCGGTTACCATCGGCGGGACGGCACGAATGCGGACAAATTCACCACCATTGACGCTCCTGCTGGTGGAAGACGATGCCGACATTGCCGCCGGCATCGGCGACTACCTGGACGGGCATGGCGTGCGGATGGACTTCGCCTACACCGCTGCGCAGGCACGCGCACGGCTGCAGGAAAAGGCATTCGACCTGGTGGTGCTGGACGTCAACCTGCCCGGCGAAAACGGCCTGTCGCTGTGCCGCTCCCTCAAGCGCGAGGCTGGGCTTGGCTGTCCGGTACTGTTCCTCACCGCGCGCGGCGAACTGGACGACAAGCTGACCGCCTTCGATGCGGGCGCAGTGGATTACATGGTCAAGCCCTTCGCACCGGCGGAACTGCTGGCGCGCATTCGCGCCATCGCCGCACACGCCGCTCCCGGCAGCGGCCTGCACCTGCGCGTGGGTGCGTACACCCTTGACCTGCAAGGGCAACTGCTACGCCAGGGCAATGCTTCACTCGCCTTGCATACCACCGGCTTCACGCTGTTGCGCCGCCTGATGGAAGCCAGTCCGGCCTGCGTATCACGCGAAGAACTGTCCATGCTGCTGTGGGAGGACGGCCAACCCGACAGCGAACCGTTGCGCATGCACGTCTACCAATTGCGGCAACGGTTGGAACGTTGCTTCGGGCAGTCACTGATCGGCACAGTGCGTGGTGTCGGTTACCGCTTCATCGCGGCCCATGGTGATGACGATGACGCAACGTAGCCTGCGACAGGCACTGGCACGCCAATGGATGGCATTCGCGGCGGCATTGTCGATACTGCTCGCGGCGGCAACACTCTTGCTGCTGTTCCTGCTTGAGGACAGCTTCATCGATCGCCGCCTGCATGCAATGGCGGCCACCGTGGTCGATCCGGCCACCGCACCGGCCAGCCTGCCCGCATCCGCCCGCGTGATTCAATGGCCGGAGCTTCCACAAGACATCCACGCACGCATGGCTGGCAAGCGGCCCGGTGCCATTGCCGAATTCCGGCGCGCCGATGGTCGCTATGTGCACGTGCTTTCAACCCGTACAGAGGAAGGCCGGCCCTTCGTACTGGTATACGACGTGACCGATGAGCTGACGGTCAATCCCGGGCTGCGGAATGGACTGGCCTATGCGCTTGCCCTACTGCTGCTGTCACTGCTTTCCGCCTACCTGCTGGCACGTGTTTTCGTCACACGCAACCTTCGGCATGCACGCACGCTCATGCAGCAGGTGCTGGCCAGCCCGGACCCGCGGAGCCTGGAAGCCCTGGCACGGAAGGAGCCCATAAAAGAGTTCAGCGAACTGCTGCAACTGCATGCTGGCGTATGGCGTGCACAACAGGATGCCGTGGAACGCGAGCGCGAGACGCTGGCATTCCTGGCACACGAACTTCGGACGCCGTTGCAGTCGGCAAACACCAGTCTTGCATTGCTGGCCGAATCACCCGCGGATTCCCGTGCGCTGGACAGGCTGCGACGCGCAACGGGGCGACTGACCCGGGCCAGCAACGCCATCCTGTGGCTCGCCAGCGACGCCGACGTTCCCGGCGGACATACCCACGCTGCCACTTCGCTGGAAGTACTGGCCAATGACTTCCGGCCACTGGCTGCCGTGCGCGATCAGTCCATCAAGCTCCTGGTCGCGCCCGGACTCTACTGGGCCGCGCCATGGGAGGTGGTTGAGACGATACTGGCCAACCTCCTGCTCAATGCCATCCAGCACGGCAGTGCGGGCACCATCCTGCTGGAAGCAAATGACCACAGGCTGATCTTGCGTAATCCGATGCAGGACGCCAGTTCGGCAGGCTTCGGCCTGGGACTGCGCATCGTGCAACGGCTTGCCAACCGGATCGGATGGCAAGTTGATTTTACGCAACAACCGGAAGGGGCCCGCTGTGAGGTGCGCTGGCCACGGGCAACCACTTTGTGACTGCCTTCATCCGATAACCCGGCAGGAACAACGCACTTCAGCGGTTCCCGAGAACGGGCCCGGTTCAATCCGACCGCCGGGCAATCACTCCACCCGGTAGACCTGCCCGCCTTGGGCCAGGAACTCGGCGGATTTCTCCGCCATGCCGGCCTCCAGCGCCTTCTGGTCGTCCACTCCGTGTTCGGCCGCGTAATCGCGCACGTCCTGGGTGATTTTCATCGAACAGAAATGCGGTCCGCACATCGAGCAGAAGTGGGCCAGCTTGTGCGCATCCTTGGGCAGGGTTTCGTCGTGGAATTCCTTGGCTTTTTCCGGATCCAACCCGAGATGGAACTGGTCTTCCCAGCGAAATTCGAAACGCGCCTTGCTGAGCGCATTGTCACGCACCTGCGCACCAGGATGACCCTTGGCCAAGTCAGCGGCGTGGGCGGCGATCTTGTACGCCATGATGCCGTCACGCACGTCCTGCCGGTTCGGCAGGCCCAAGTGCTCCTTCGGGGTGACGTAGCAGAGCATCGCAGTGCCGTACCAGCCGATCATTGCCGCACCAATGGCGGAGGTGATGTGGTCGTAGCCCGGCGCGATGTCGGTGGTCAGTGGTCCTAACGTGTAGAACGGCGCCTCGCCACACTCGCGCAATTGCTTGTCCATGTTCTCCTTGATCAACTGCATCGGCACGTGACCGGGGCCTTCGATCATGGTCTGCACATCGTGCTTCCACGCGATCTTGGTCAACTCGCCCAGCGTTTCCAGTTCACCGAACTGCGCAGCATCATTGGCATCGGCAATGCAGCCGGGGCGCAAGCCATCCCCCAGCGAGAAGGCCACGTCGTAGGCCTTCATGATTTCGCAGATGTCCTCGAAGTGTGTGTAGAGGAAATTTTCCTTGTGATGCGCCAGGCACCATTTGGCAAGGATGGAACCGCCACGGCTGACGATGCCGGTGACACGCTTCGCGGTGAGCGGCACATAGCGCAGCAGCACGCCGGCATGGATGGTGAAGTAATCCACGCCCTGCTCGGCCTGCTCGATCAAGGTGTCACGGAAGATGTCCCAGGTCAGTTCTTCGGCGCGGCCATCCACCTTCTCCAGCGCCTGGTAGATCGGCACCGTGCCGATCGGCACCGGTGAGTTGCGGATGATCCACTCGCGGGTTTCGTGGATGTGCTTGCCGGTGGACAGGTCCATCACGGTGTCGCCGCCCCAGCGGATCGACCACACCAGCTTTTCCACCTCCTCCGCAATGCCGGAGGACACCGCGCTGTTGCCGATGTTGGCGTTGATCTTGGTCAGGAAGTTGCGGCCGATGATCATCGGCTCGCTTTCCGGATGGTTGATGTTGTTCGGCAGGATCGCGCGGCCACGGGCAATCTCGTCACGCACGAACTCCGGCGTGATCAGCTTCTGGATGCTGGCGCCAAAGCTCTCTCCCGGATGCTGCGTCAGCAGGTGTGCCTCGCGCACGGCTTCGAGCCGCTGGTTTTCGCGGATGGCCACGAATTCCATTTCCGGGGTGACGATGCCCTGCTTGGCGTAATACATCTGGCTGACGTTGGCACCGGCTTTCGCGCGGCGCGGCAGGGTCCGGCCGGGGAAGCGCACCGCATCCAGCCTGGCATTGGTCTCGCGCGAACGGCCGAACTCGGAACTCAATGCCGTCAGCACTTCGGTATCGCCACGCTCTTCGATCCACTTCGCGCGCAAGGCGGGCAGGCCCACGGACAAGTCGATGCGCGCATCGGGATCGGTATAGGGTCCGGAACAGTCGTACACCGTGACCGGCGGGTTGTCTTCGCCGCCGAACAGCGTGGGTGTCTTCGTCAATGCAATCTCGCGCATGGGCACGCGTAGGTCGGGCCGCAAACCCTCGACGAACACTTTGCGTGAGCCGGGAATCGGGCGGGTGACCGATTCGGAGAGCTGTTCGGTCTGCTGGATCAGGCTGGCGCCTGTGGTTTCCTTGAGATTGGCGTTCATCGGCATCGTCCTGTTGAACCCCTCTTGCGGGGGATTCGCACTGGGTCCGCGAAGGATTCGCGGACCACGAACGAAGCGAAGGCGCCTGGATGCACGGATCACGGGCCGGAATCCCGGCACACGGCAAACGCACATCCCGCAAAGCTTCCCTACGCCGGTATCAACCGGATCAGGTTCCAAGGGACTATCTCAACCATCCGGCGCCGGATGGCGCCAGCGGTACCCCCGCTTCGGCAGGCATTACACCACAGCCGGCCCTGTCCGGCATGTGCAGGGGCGGAAAAGGGCTGACGACCGGTTACTCCAAGGCACGGATCGCCTTGGCGTGATCGGAAACGACCTGCAAGGTAGAGGCATCGCTGTCGAACAGGGAGAAAAGGCCCTGTGCCTCCTGGGGCGGATCGCCGGTAAAGGGATCGCCCGCCTTCCACATCCAGTCTTCGTTGGTGGTGCGGCCACGGCCACCCCAAGCCCAGAAGTTGGAGCCGGCAATGGCATCGCCCGCCTGTGCACGCTCATAAACCCGGTCGTAGATGGTCTTGTAGAACGCATCGCGCGCCGTCGTGCCCGAGGCCGGATCGTAGGAACCCTTGTCGCGGTTCAGGCCGAACTCGGACAGCACGATCGGCTTGCCCATGCGGTTGGCCAGGTCGATGTGGCGGTCGATGTAGTCGATGGCCTGCACGGTACCGGACTCCAGCCGGGCCGCCGGATCGTGATGATCCATCCAGCTCCAGTTCGACGGCCACAAGTGGAAAGTCAGATAATCCACGTTGGGCGTCTCATGGGCTTCGTAGAACAGCTCATCGCTGCGCAGCGTACCCCAGGCACCTTCACTGCCTGTGCTGACCAGTTGCTTCGGCGCCAGTTCGCGGATGTAGCCCGCGGTGTCGTGGATCCACTGTTTGAATACCGGGAAATTCTCGTGGCCTTCCGTGTCACTGCCCGGGCGCGGCTCATTGGCGAGTTGCCAGGACATCACCGTCGGATCGTCGATGTAGGCCTTGCCGTTGATCGTATTGGTGCGAGTGATGACGTGCTTGATGGCCTCGCGGTACAGCGCCTGTGCTTCGGGCATGGCGTAGAAGCGCGCCGAGTTGAGCATGAAGCCATTCCAGTCACCGGTTTCGTCCGGATCATGCTTGGACACCGGCTCGCCGGTGAACCACGACACGTATTGCGACATACCGCCCGACCACTGCCAGAAGTTGTTGAGGTAGAGCACGGCCTTCATGTCGCGCTTGCCCATTTCGTCGAGCAGGAAATCGATGCCTTGCAGGAGCTCTTCGTCGTACTCGCCCGGTGCCGTCATGATGGCGGGACGCACGCCGCGCTTGAAGCCGCTCGCCTCCGACATCGCCAGCACGCGCAAGTTGTCGATGCCGGCTTCCTTCAGCTGGTCGAGTTCGGCAATCAAGCGTTCGCGATCGCCCAGCTCACCCGGCGCACCAAGATAGGCGCCATACCAGAAGTTCGCGCCGGCAAAGCGATACGGCTTGCCATCCAGCACGAAATGCGTGCCTTCCACGCGCACGAAACCGTCACCCGACGAGGCCGCCGGCGTATCCGCCGCTGCTTCCGCCGTTGCGTCCGGCGTGCCCGTGCCCCCGGAGCACGCTGCCAGCACACCCGCCAGCGCCATCCCGCCCAGCACGGCCTTCCAGCCGCGCGCCTTCGTTCTCTCTTGCATGTGTGGCTCCTCCCTAGTGGGTGGAGCGTAGCCCACGGCAAACCACGAATGAACCCGCGGAAACGGCATAGTTTGCGTTGATTTCGTTATGGCATTGCCGGGCAGCGCATGACGTGCATGCTTCAACCGTCCAGCAATGCCTTGTCGCGCACCGCACCCTTGTCGGCGCTGGTGGCCAGCAATGCATAGGCCTTCAACGCCGTGCTGACCTTGCGCGCGCGCGGCTGCACGGGCTTCCAGCCCTTGGCCTCCTGCTCCGCGCGCCGCGCTGCCAGTTGCTCGTCGGACACCAGCAGATTGATGGAGCGTTGCGGGATATCGATGCGGATGCGGTCGCCGTCGCGCACCAGGCCGATGGCGCCACCTGCCGCCGCCTCCGGCGAGGCATGGCCGATGGACAGGCCGGACGTGCCGCCGGAGAAACGACCATCGGTGAGCAGCGCGCATACCTTGCCCAAGCCTTTGGATTTCAGGTAGCTGGTCGGATACAGCATCTCCTGCATGCCCGGCCCGCCCTTGGGGCCCTCATAGCGGATCACCACGATGTCACCGGCAACAACCTCATTGGCGAGGATGCCCTTCACCGCCGCGTCCTGGCTTTCATACACCCTGGCGCTGCCTTCGAACACGTGGACGGATTCGTCCACGCCCGCGGTTTTCACCACGCAACCGTCGACGGCGAGATTGCCGTAGAGCACGGCCAGGCCGCCTTCCTTCGAGTACGCATGTTCCACGTCGCGGATGCAGCCATCGCTGCGATCGACATCCAGCGTCTTCCAGCGCGCGGACTGGCTGAAGGCCACTTGCGTGGGTACGCCGCCGGGGCCTGCCCTGTAGAAGGTATGCACCGCCTCGTCATCGGTCCGGGTCACGTCCCACTGCGCGATGGCATCGGCCAATGTGCGGCTGTACACGGTGGGCAACTGCGTGTGCAGCAACCCGCCGCGCGCCAGTTCGCCGAGGATGGACATGATGCCGCCGGCGCGGTGCACGTCTTCCATGTGGTACTTCTGGATATTCGGCGCGACCTTGCACAACTGCGGCACCTTGCGCGACAAGCGATCGATGTCGCGCAGGTCGAAATCCACTTCCGCCTCCTGTGCCGCGGCCAGCAGGTGCAGGATGGTGTTGGTGGAGCCGCCCATGGCGATGTCCAATGTCATCGCGTTCTCGAAGGCCTCGAAACTGGCGATGGAGCGCGGCAATGCCGAGGCATCTTCACCGCCATACCAGCGATGGCACAGTTCGACTGCCACGCGGCCGGCACGCAGGAACAGCTGTTCGCGATCCGCATGCGTGGCCAGCACGGAGCCGTTGCCCGGCAGGGCAAGCCCGAGCGCCTCGGTCAGGCAGTTCATCGAGTTGGCGGTGAACATGCCCGAGCACGATCCGCAGGTCGGACAGGCGCTCCGCTCGTATTCGGCGACCTTGGCGTCCGATGCGGCCTCGTCTGCGGCCACCACCATGGCATCGACCAGGTCCAGTCCATGTTCGGACAGCTTGGTCTTGCCCGCCTCCATCGGCCCGCCGGACACGAACACCACCGGGATGTTCAGCCGCAACGCCGCCATCAGCATGCCCGGCGTGATCTTGTCGCAATTGGAAATGCACACCAGCGCATCGGCGCAGTGCGCGTTGACCATGTACTCCACCGCGTCGGCGATGATCTCGCGGCTGGGCAACGAATACAGCATGCCGTCGTGGCCCATGGCGATGCCGTCGTCCACCGCGATGGTGTTGAACTCCTTGGCCACGCCGCCAACGCGCTCCACTTCGCGCGCCACCAGTTGGCCCATGTCCTTCAGGTGCACGTGGCCGGGCACGAACTGGGTGAAGGAATTGGCGATGGCGACGATGGGCTTGTGGAAATCCCCATCCTTCATGCCGGTGGCGCGCCAGAGGGCGCGGGCGCCGGCCATGTTGCGGCCATGGGTGGAGGTCCTGGAACGGTATTCGGGCATGGGTGATGCGCGTGGATCGCTTGCTCAAGAAAGGCGGTGATTCTGCGGTGTTTTCACTGTTTCAGTTGCAACGGTTTCACCCGTTACCATCCAATGGTCGATATCGGCGGCAATTCGCTTGACAAGCCTTGCAGGCCCATGTTTTTCTACGTCGCATGTTGCAACGCCACACGCCCACGACAAACGATCCGACCGCGGTTTCCGCTGCGGCGTCTGTCCTCGTACTCGTCCTTATTACCTCGCCAACAGGTGCGGGACGAACCGGCGCGTAAGCAGAACCCATACGCCGAATTCTGAACCCCGCACCGGAAGGCGCGGGGTTTTTCATTTTCCGAAGCCCCTTCCACCCAAACCCGCTCAACTCATCCACGGAACCGCTCACCATGACCAATGCCGCCAACTCCCTTCCCCAGCCCCGCATCGCCATCGTCGGTTACGGCAGCCAGGGACGCGCGCATGCGCTGAACCTGCGCGACTCCGGCTTCGACGTGGTCGTCGGCCTGCGTCCGGGCGGCCCCACCGAAGTCAAGGCAAAGGCCGACGGCTTCGTGGTGAAGGCTCCTGCCGATGCGGTGAAGGATGCCGACCTGGTGGCCGTGCTGACGCCGGACATGGTGCAGAAGAAGCTGTACGAGGACGTGCTGGCGCCCAACTTGAAACAGGGCGCGGTATTGCTGTTCGCGCACGGTCTGAACGTGCACTTCGACATGATCAAGCCGCGCGAGGACCTGGACGTTGTGCTGGTCGCGCCGAAGGGCCCGGGCGCGCTGGTGCGCCGCGAGTACGAAATCGGCCGCGGCGTGCCCTGCATCTACGCAATCCACCAGGACCGGAGCGGCAAGGCCGAACAGTACGCGCTGGCCTACGCCGGCGGCCTGGGCGGCGCGCGCGCCAACATCATCAAGACCACCTTCAAGGAAGAGACCGAAACCGACCTGTTCGGCGAGCAGGCGGTGCTGTGCGGCGGCGCCTCCTCACTGGTGCAGGCCGGCTTCGAAACCCTGGTGGAAGCCGGCTACCAGCCGGAAATCGCCTACTACGAAGTGCTGCACGAACTGAAGCTGATCGTGGACCTGTTCTATGAAGGCGGCATCACCCGCATGCTGGAGTTCGTGTCCGAGACCGCGCAGTACGGTGACTTCGTCAGCGGCCCGCGCGTGATCGACGCTTCGGTCAAGGCGCGCATGAAGGACGTGCTGACCGATATCCAGAACGGCACCTTCACCCGGAACTGGCAGGCCGAGTACGACGCGGGCCTGCCGAACTACAGGAAGTTCCAGCAGGCCGACAAGGACCACCCGATCGAGCAGGTCGGCAAGCAGCTGCGCGCCAAGATGGTGTGGCTGCAGGCCAATGCCTCCCAACCCGATACCGACGAGCAGGCCGCCGCATGAACGCAACCGCCGCCACTGCCCCACGCAATGGCGCCCGCTGGATCGCCCACGCGCTGGAAGCCGAGGGCGTGGACACGCTGTTCGGCTATCCGGGCGGCACCATCATGCCGTTCTACGACGCGCTGGTGGATTCGGGCCTGAAACACATCCTGGTCCGCCACGAACAGGGCGCGGCGCTGGCGGCCAACGGCTACGCCCGCGCCAGCGGCCGGGTGGGCGTATGCGTGGCCACTTCCGGTCCCGGCGCGTCCAACCTGGTCACCGGCATCGCCGACGCGATGCTGGATTCGGTGCCGATGGTGTGCCTGACCGGCCAGGTCGGCACCCCGCTGATGGGCACCGACGCCTTCCAGGAACTGGACGTGTTCGGCATGACCATGCCCATCGTCAAGCACAGCTTCCTGGTGCGCAGCGCCGATGAACTGCCCAACGCGTTCCGCGAAGCCTTCCGCATCGCCCGCGAAGGCCGGCCCGGCCCGGTGCTGATCGACCTGCCCAAGGACGTGCAGATGGCCGATGCTTCGCACCTGCCCGACCACGTGCCGGCGTATGTCGAAGCACAGCCCGCGCCGGACGACGCGCGCCTGGCCGAAGCCTTGGCCGCCATCGCCGGCGCCGAGAAGCCGGTGATCTACGGCGGCGGCGGCATCGCCCTGGCCGATGCGGTGGAACCGTTCCGCCAGTTCGTCGAGACCACCCGGATCCCCACCGTGCTGACCTTGCGCGGACTGGGTGCGCTGCCGAGCGACCATCCGCAATTGCTGGGCATGCTGGGCATGCACGGCACCCGTGCGGCCAACATGGCGGTGCAGGAGTCGGACCTGCTGATCGTGGTCGGCGCACGTTTCGACGACCGCGCCACCGGCAAGCTGGCCGAGTTCGCACCGTTCGCCCGCGTCATCCACCTGGATGCCGACGCCTACGAAATCTCCAAGCTGCGCACCGCCAACATCGCCATCCCCGGCGACGTGGCCGCCAGCCTGCGCACGCTGTCTTCCGCGCGCAGCACCTGCGAGGCCTGGCGCAAACGCTGCCGGGCCAACAGCGAGAAGTTCGGCTTCCGCTACGACGCGCCGGGCAGCGACATCTACGCGCCGGGCCTGCTGAAGCGGCTGAGCGAAGTGGCACCGGCCGACACCATCGTCACCTGCGACGTGGGCCAGCACCAGATGTGGGTGGCGCAGCACTGCAAGTTCAACGATCCGCGCAACCACCTGACCAGTGGCGCGCTGGGCACCATGGGTTTCGGCCTGCCGGCGGCGATGGGCGCGCAGTTCGCCTGCCCGGACCGCACCGTGGTGCTGGTCAGCGGCGATGGCAGCTTCATGATGAACGTGCAGGAGCTGGCCACCATCGCCCGCTGCCGGTTGCCGGTGAAGATCGTGCTGCTGGACAACAGCGCGCTTGGCATGGTGCGGCAGTGGCAGGAACTGTTCTTCGCCGAGCGCTACAGCGAGATCGACCTGTCCGACAACCCGGACTTCGCCGCGCTGGCGCAGGTGTTCGGCATCCCCGCCAAGCGCATCGAACGCCGCAACGAAGTCGAGGACGGCCTGGCCGAACTGCTGGCCCAGCCCGGTCCGGCGCTGCTGCACGTGGCCATCGACATCAAGGCCAACGTGTGGCCGCTGGTGCCGCCCAACCATGCCAACAGCTCGATGCTGGAAAGCAATCCCGCCAAACAGAGTCCGGAGCCCACCCCCCATGCGATACCGGCTTGACCTGGTGCTGAAACCGGCCGAAGGCGCGCTGGTGCGCGTGATCGGCATGGCCGAACGCCGCGGCTTCCGCCCGCAGGCGATCGCCGGCGAACCCGACGGCGGCGACGGCCGCTGGCGCTTGCGGCTGGTCGTGGAAAGCACCCGTCCCGTCGAAACCCTGCGCCTGCAGATGCAGAAGATCTACGACTGCGAGTCGGTCGAGATCACGCCGGTGGATACCCCCATGGAAACACCCGCGCTGGAGAGCGTGGCGTGAACGCGCGCGCATACGCCGCCGGCACGTGCAGGCACCGACGCGCTGTTTCCCGGAGGGGTCTTCTTCGACGGAGGGGCCTTCTTCGACCCGCGTCGCGCCCAGCATCCGGCGACCTCATCCTCCCGTGTTGCCACCATGCCTGAAGCCAGCCGCGCCAGCGCCGGCGACGAACCGGACGTCGGCGACGTCCGCGTCACCGTGGGCGACGTGCTGGCTGCGCAGGCGCGGCTGCGCCGCTACCTGCCTCCGACGCCGATGCACCATGCCGAACGCTTCGGGGTGATGCTGAAGCTGGAAAACCTGCAACGCACTGGCTCATACAAGGTGCGCGGCGCGCTCAACGCGCTGCTGGCCGCGCGCGAACGCGGCGACCGCCGCCCGGTGATCTGCGCCTCCGCCGGCAACCATGCACAGGGCCTGGCCTGGGCCGCCTACCGGTTGGGCGTGCAGGCCATCACCGTGATGCCGCACGGCGCGCCTGAAACCAAGATCGCCGGCGTCGCCCACTGGGGCGCGGCGGTCCGCCAGCACGGCGAGAGCTACGACGAGGCCTATGCCTTCGCGGTGGAACTGGCAGAGCACAACGGCTACCGCTTCCTGTCCGCTTTCGACGACCCGGACGTGATCGCCGGACAGGGCACGGTGGGCATCGAGATCGCTCCTTACAGCCCGGACGTGGTGATCGTGCCGATCGGTGGTGGCGGACTGGCCTCGGGCGTGGCGCTGGCGCTGAAATCGCAGGGCGTGCGCGTGGTCGGTGCGCAGGTGGAAGGCGTGGACTCGATGGTCCGCGCGATCAACGGCGACACCACGCCGAAGGATCCGGCCGCTTCGCTGGCCGACGGCGTGCGGGTAAAGGTGCCCGGCTTCATCACCCGCCGCCTGTGCGCACACCTGCTGGACGACGTGGTCATCGTGCGCGAAGCCGAACTGCGCGAGACCCTGGTGCGGCTGGCGCTGGAAGAACACCTGATCGCCGAGGGTGCCGGCGCGCTGGCGCTGGCCGCCGGCCGCCGCGTCGCCGGCAAGCACAAGTGCGCCGTGGTTTCCGGCGGCAACATCGACGCCGCCGTGCTGGCCCGCCTGCTGTCCGAAGTGCGCCCGCGCCCGCCGCGCAAACCGCGGCGGCGCAGCATCGAAGCCCCCGCAGCGCATGACACAATTTCCGTTTCCCCCATCGCCACCACCACGCCGGCCAGCAAGCGCCGAGCCGCAGTCGCAGTAGAAGAGGAACCCATCTGGTGAACACGTCATCCATCCCCGTTCCGGCCGACATCCGGATCTTCGACACCACCCTGCGCGACGGCGAACAGTCGCCCGGCTGCAGCATGTCGCCCCAGCAGAAAGTGGTGATGGCGCGCGCGCTCGCCGAGCTGGGCGTGGACGTCATCGAAACCGGCTTCCCGGCCAGTTCGCAGTCCGACCGCGACGCGATGGCGCTGATCGCCCGCGAACTGCGCGAGCCGGTGCTGGCGGTGCTGTCGCGCTGCCTGCCGGGCGACATCGAAACCTCGCTGCGTTCGCTGGAAGCGGCGGCAAGGCCACGCCTGCACCTGTTCCTGTCCACCAGCCCGCTGCACCGCGAGCACAAGCTGCGCATGGACAAGGCGCAGGTGCTGGCGTCGGTGCGCGAGCACGTGGCGATGGCACGCCGACACATCGACGACATCGAGTTCTCCGCCGAGGACGCCACCCGCACCGAACCGGAGTTCCTGGCCGAGGTGGTGGAAGCAGCCATCGCCGCCGGCGCCACCACCATCAACCTGCCGGACACCGTGGGCTTCACCACCCCGGAGGAAATCCGCGCCATGTTCCAGCGCCTGATCGCCAGCATGCCGGGCGCGGACAAGGTGGTGTTCAGCGCGCACTGCCACAACGACCTGGGCCTGGCCGTGGCCAACAGCCTGGCCGCCGTGGAAGGCGGCGCGCGGCAGGTGGAATGCACCATCAACGGCATCGGCGAGCGCGCCGGCAACTGCGCGCTGGAAGAGATCGTGATGGCGCTGAAGGTGCGCAACGCGTTCTACAACTTCGAAACCGGCATCGACACCCGCCGCATCGTGCCCACTTCGCAACTGCTGTCGCGGCTGGTCGGCATGCCGGTCCAGCGCAACAAGGCGGTGGTCGGCAGCAACGCCTTCGCGCACGAATCGGGCATCCACCAGCACGGCATGCTGCGCCACCGCGGCACCTACGAGATCATGAAGCCGGAAGACGTGGGCTGGCCGTCCTCGCAGATGGTGCTGGGCAGGCACAGTGGCCGCGCCGCGGTGGAACAGCGCCTGCGCGCACTGGGCTACTGGCTGGAGGAGGGCGAACTGGACCTGGTGTTCGCCGACTTCAAGGCGCTGTGCGAGAAGCAGCGCGTGGTCACCGATGCCGACCTGCAATCGCTGATGCACGACGAAACCATCGGCAGCGGCTACCGGCTGTCGTCGATGACGGTCAGCGATGTCGGCCACCGCGCGCGCGCCACCGTGGAGCTGTCCGATCCGGACGGCCAGCGCCTGTTCGAAACCGCCGAGGGCGACGGGCCGGTGGACGCGCTGTTCGCCGCGCTGGCCGCCGCCACCGGCGTGGACCTGGCGCTGGACAGCTACCAGGTGCACAGCGTCGGCATCGGCCGCGACGCGCGCGGCGAGGCCAGTCTGAGCGTGCGCTGCGACGGCGCGGAATACGAAGGCACCGGCACCAGCAAAGACATCATCGAGGCCAGCGCGCTGGCCTGGCTGGACGTGGCCAACCGGCTGCTGCGCCAGCGCGTGGACAGCGGCAACAACAGCCACAGCCCGCGCGAGGCGATCAGCGCATGAGCACGACACCACGCACGCTGTTCGACAAGCTGTGGGACGCGCACATCGTCGTCCCGGAGAGCGAGTCCGCGCCCGCGGTGCTGTACATCGACCTGCACCTGATCCACGAAGTGACTTCGCCGCAGGCGTTCACCGAACTGAGGGCGCGCGGCCTCAAGCCGCGCCGCCCGGACCGCACCAAGGGCACGATGGATCACTCCACGCCGACCCTGCCGCCCGGCCCTGACGGCAAGCTGGCCTATTACACCCCGGCCTCGGAAACGCAGGTCCGCACGCTGGCGGAGAACTGCGCGGAAACCGGCATCGAACTGTTCGACTTCGCCTCCGACCAGCGCGGCATCGTGCACGTGTTCGCGCCGGAGATGGGCTTCACCCAGCCGGGCATGACCATCGTCTGCGGCGACAGCCACACCTCCACCCACGGCGCGTTCGGCGCGCTGGCCTTCGGCATCGGCACCAGCGAGGTCGGCCACGTATTGGCCACCCAGTGCCTGCTGCAGCGCAAGCCGAAGACCCTGTCGATCACCGTCGATGGCGAACTGGCGCCGGGCGTCGGTGCCAAGGACGTGATCCTGCACATCATCGGCGTGATCGGCGTCAACGGCGGCACCGGCCACGTCATCGAATACCGCGGTTCCACCATCCGCGCACTGGACATGGAACAGCGCATGACCCTGTGCAACATGTCCATCGAGGCCGGCGCGCGCGCCGGCATGGTGGCGCCGGACGAAACCACCTTCGCGTGGATCGCCAACACGCCGCGCGGGCCCAAGGGGGTCGACTTCGACGCAGCCGTGGCGCGCTGGCGCGAGCTGCGCACCGACGAGGGCGCGCGATTCGACGCGGAAGTGGTCGTCGACGCCCGCGACATCCGCCCCACCCTGACCTGGGGCACCCATCCGGGCACGGCCATCGCCGTGGATGCGCCGATCCCCGCCGCCAACGACGCCGCCGCGCGCAAGTCGCTGGACTACATGCATTTCGAAGCCGGCCATACGCTGGAAGGAACGCCGGTGGACGTGGTGTTCGTCGGTTCCTGCACCAACGGCCGCCTGGGCGACATGCGCGAAGTGGCGCAGGTGCTGCGCGGGCGCCACATCGCGCCGGGCGTGCGCATGCTGGTGGTGCCCGGCTCCGAGCAGGTCAAGCGCGAGGCCGAGGCCGAGGGCATCCCCGACATCGTGCGCGACGCCGGCGCCGAATGGCGCGAGCCCGGCTGTTCGATGTGCATCGCCATGAACGGCGATCTGGTCGCACCCGGGCAACTGGCGGTCAGCACCAGCAACCGCAACTTCGAAGGACGGCAGGGACCGGGCTCACGCACCCTGCTGGCCTCGCCGGTGACCGCCGCGTGGGCGGCGGTGAACGGCAAGGTCAGCGATCCGCGCGAACTGTTCGATGCGCACAAGGAAGTGGCGTGATGGCCGTTGCCGAAAGCAACCCCGCGGCGATGCTGGCCTTCGATGCGGCCGTCATCCGCGCGCATGCTCCGCGCATCGGGGACAAGCCGTTGCCGCCATCGAATCCCGTCGTTCCCGCTGGCCCTGTCGAAACCTCCGATGCAGCCCTTGTCCGACCGGAAGGAATCGCGCCATGACCGGTCTCCGTACCTTGGCATCGCGCAGCGTGGTGTTGCGCCAGACCAACATCGACACCGACCAGATCATCCCGGCGCGCTTCCTCTCCACCACCGAGCGCAAGGGCCTGGGAAAACACGCGTTCAACGACTGGCGCTGGCAGGCCGACGGATCGCCGAATCCCGCCTTCGCTTTCAACCAGCCCGAAAATTCAGGCCGCAGCATCCTGCTGGCCGGTCGCAATTTCGGTTGCGGCTCTTCCCGCGAGCATGCACCGTGGGCGTTGACCGACCTGGGCCTGCGCGCCATCGTCAGCAGCGAGATCGCCGACATCTTCCGCAGCAACAGCTTGAAGAACGGACTGCTACCGATCGTGCTGGACGAAGCCGACGTACAGGCGCTGATGGAACGGCCGGACGACGAGCTGACCATCGACGTGGCCGCGCGCGAACTGCGCACGCCCGATGGCCGAGTCTTCGCTTTCCCGCTGGACGGTTTCTCGCGGACCTGCCTGCTCGAAGGCGTGGACGAGATGGGTTACCTGTTGATCCGCGACGCCGACATTCGCAGCTACGAGGAGCGGCATGTGTAACTGAAACAATAGGAAAAGCCGTTTCGCGCTGCACGCGCGAGTCACTTTTCTTTGCTTGTGCAAAGAAAAGTGACCAAAAGAAAGCACACCCCGGCGGCACGCCCTCCGCGCTTTGCGCTACGGGTACGCAGACGGGATGGGAATTTTCCGAAGGTACCTCCCTGTACCTTCGGAAAACGGCGCACATCGTGTGCGCCGCCCTTCGGGTTTGACCCATCCCGCCTGCCGTGCCTTAAGGGGCCCCACAGCAAAAGCCAGTTTCACCAGGAGTTCCCCCATGCAAGCCACCCTCACTGTCCTGCCCGGCGACGGCATCGGTCCGGAGGTCACCGCCAGCGCCGTTGCGGTGCTGAAGACCGTCGCCCGACGCTACGGCCACGAATTCGCCTTCCGCGAACACGACATCGGCGGCATCGCCATCGACCGCCACGGCGACCCACTGCCGGCGGCCACGCTGGACGCCTGCCGCAAATCCGATGCGGTGCTGCTGGGCGCAGTGGGCGGCCCAAAATGGTCCGATCCCAACGCCACCGTGCGCCCGGAACAGGGACTGCTGGCCCTGCGCAAGGGCCTGGGCCTGTTCGCCAACCTGCGTCCGGTGCGTCCGCATCCGGCGGCGCTGAACGCCTCGCCGATCAAGCCGCACCTGCTGACCGGCGTGGACATCCTGGTGGTGCGCGAACTGACCGGCGGCATCTATTTCGGCCAGAAGACCCGCAGCGAGACCGAAGCCAGCGACCTGTGCACCTACAGCGTGGCCGAGATCGAACGCGTGGTGCGCAACGCATTCAAGCTGGCCCGCCAGCGCCGCGGCTACCTGGTGTCGGTGGACAAGGCCAACGTGCTGGAAACCTCGCGCCTGTGGCGCGACGTCACCGCCCGCATCGGCCGCGACGAATTCGCCGACGTGCGCCTGGAACACGTGCTGGTCGATGCGATGGCCATGCACCTGCTGGCGCATCCGCGCGAGTACGACGTGATCGTCACCGAGAACATGTTCGGCGACATCCTGACCGACGAGGCCTCGATGCTGGCCGGTTCGCTGGGCCTGCTGCCTTCGGCCTCATTGGGCGAAGGCAAGATCGGCCTGTACGAACCGATCCACGGCTCGGCGCCGGACATCGCCGGCAAGGGCATCGCCAACCCCTACGCCACCATCCTCAGCGCGGCCATGCTGCTGCGCCACTCACTGGGCCTGCACGACGAAGCCGCCTGCATCGAGCGTTCCGTTGACGCCGCGCTCAACGCGCAGGCCTTCACCAACGACCTGGCGCCGGGTGGACGCGGCATCTCCACCACCGCCGCCGCGCAGGCGGTGATCGAACAGATGCAGGCCCACTGCTACGTGGCGGAACTGCGCGACTGATCCGTCCGAGCTTCCCGAGCTGCCGGCCCACGGGGCCGGCAGCTTTCCCGGCGAACGGTTAGCATCACGGGGCCGCCCACGCATCCACCCGACCCATGACCGACTGGCCGCGCCTGATCCGCGACATTCCCGACTTCCCCGCGCCCGGCATCCTGTTCAAGGACATCACCCCGGTGCTGGCCGATGCCGATGCCTTCGCCGCCGCACTGGAAGCGATGGCCGCGCCCTGGTGCGGCGTGGCGCTGGACGCGGTGGTCGGCATCGAATCGCGCGGGTTCATCCTGGGCGCAGCCTTGGCAAGGCTGCTGGGAACCGGTTTCGTGCCGGTACGCAAGCCGGGCAAACTGCCCGCGCGGGCGCTGCGGCAGGATTACCAGCTCGAATACGGCCGCGACAGCCTGGAGATCCATGCCGATGCCGTGGTCCCGGGCGCACGCGTCCTGCTCGTGGACGATGTGCTGGCCACCGGCGGCACCCTGCTGGCTGCGCTGGCGCTGGTGCGGCAACTACAGGCCAATGTCGTCGCTGCCGCCGTTCTGGTCGAACTGTCCGCCCTCAATGGACGGGCGCAGTGGAACGACGCCATGCCCCTTCATGCCGCCATCCGCTTCTGAGCGGGAAGCCGCGCCTTATTCGTACTCGCGTACCAGGGTGATGTAGGCACCGGTGCCGGCGACCTTGAAAGTCTCGTTGTCCACGCGATGGACCGGGGTGCCGTCCTCCAGCCTGTAGGCGGCCTCACTGTGGCCCGGCGTCGCCGACGAACCGTTCTGAATGTCATGCTCGCGCAGCACGTTGATCCTGCAACGATTGCCGGCCGCATCCTGCGCGATGAAGGTATAAGTGCTCATGCGGGGCTCCTCCGGAACGGAACAAGAAAGTAAGACTTCTCATGTTAAGCGTTCGGAAGAAAACCGTAAGCGCTTCGCAAGCACGGCAGGAACCCAATCCGATCCGCCAGCCCGGAACCTCGCTGCGGTTAGAATCGGACACCCCTCCCACCGCCACAGATACCGACATGCCCAACAGTCCCGATTGCCCGCAATGCACGCTCGCCAACACCTATGTGGACGGCGACAACTTCGTCTGCGCGGACTGCGGTTTCGAGTGGCCCGTCGCCGGGCAGGAAGCAGCCGGCGACACGCAGGTCGTCCGCGACAGCAACGGCAATCCACTGGCGGCCGGCGACACCGTGGTGGTGATCAAGGACCTCAAGGTCAAGGGTTCGTCCATCCCGCTCAAACAGGGCACCGTGATCAGGAACATCCGCCTAGTCGAGGACGACGCCGAACACATCGAAGGCCATTCGGACAAGATCAAGGGCCTGGTGCTGAAGACCTGCTTCCTGCGCAAGGCCTGAACGCGCCACGCGACCCGGCCGGGACTTCGCCGGGAAAGCGCTTCCGGATATTGCGCTGCACCAGGACATCCCCGGCATGCGGACTCGGCCTTGCGGGACCCGCACCGTGCCGATCCCATCCGTGGAAGCGATATCCGGCACGACCCGATGCGGACGTTCGCGCAGCCAAGGATGCGTTTCTCGCAAATCCAAGGGGCCTCGGCCAGCCCCGGACAAATCCCGCGCCTGCACAACGCAGGCGGCGGATTTTTATGCATACTCATCGGATGCTTGGCTTCCGCGACGTGGATGCCCTGCTCCATCCACGCCCTCCAGCCAGACCGCGACAGGATCCCGATGAGCCAATCCGAGCCTGCATCTCCCGCCTCCCCCTCCTACGGCCTTGTGCGCGATGTCGGGCGCTGGCAGATCCTGGGCCTGTCGATCAACGACGTCATCGGCAGCGGCATCTACCTGCTGCCTGCGGCGACGTTCGCGCTGCTGGGCCCCTTCAGCGTCTGGGCGGTGATACTGGCCGGCCTGGCCGTAGGCCTGCTGGTGATGTGCTACGCCAAGGCCGCGAGCTACTTCGACCGCCAGGGCGGCAGTTACCTGTACGCGCGGGAAGCCTTCGGGCCATTCGTCGGGTTCCAGGTCGGCTGGACCATCTGGCTGACCCGCATCAGCGTGGCGGCCTCGCTGAGCAACGGCCTGGCCGACGCGGTGGCGCGCTTCTGGCCGGCGGCCAGCGGCGGCGGCGGGCGCGTCGCCGTCATCGCCGGTTCGCTGCTGTTGCTCACCACCATCAACATCGTCGGCGTGCGCTGGGCTGCGCGCGCCGCCGTGGTGCTGGTGATCGGCAAGCTGCTGCCATTGCTGATCTTCGTCTTCATCGGCCTGTTCCACGTGGACTGGGGCCTGGCCTTCGGCGGACCGGCGCCGGGCGCGCTGGGCCTCACGCAAATGGGCGAAGCGGCATTGCTGCTGCTGTTCGCCTACGCCGGATTCGAGAACGTGCCGGCGGCGGCCGGCGAATACAAGAATCCCAAGCGCAACGTGCCCTTCGCGCTGGTCGGCATGATCATCGTGGTGACCCTGGTCTATGCCGCCGTGCAACTGGTGGCGCAGGGTACGCTGCCGGACCTGGCCAGTTCCACCACGCCGCTGGCTGACGCGGCCGCCACCTTCGGCGGCGAGTGGTTGGCCCTGCTGCTGACCATCGGTGCCACGCTGTCCATCCTGGGCACCAACAACAACACCATGATGCTGGGGCCGCGCTACCTGCACGCGCTGGCCGCCGATGGCTACGGTCCGCGCTTCCTGGCCTACGTCCATCCGGGCTTCCACACGCCGGCGCCGGCCATCGTGCTGCAGTTCGGGCTGGCACTGGCGCTGGCGCTGACCGGCTCCTTCGTGCAATTGGCGCTGCTGTCCATGGTCACGCGCTTGCTCGGCTACATCAGCACCAGCGCCAGCGTGCTGGTGCTGCAACGGCGCTACGGCGACCGGCCCGATTCGATCCAGTTGCCGGGCGGGCCGCTGATCCCCGTCGCGGCGTTGCTGCTGTCGGTGGGCCTGCTGTTGAGCGCCAGCCTGACCAACCTGATCGCCGTCTGCATCGCGATCCTGGTCGGCACCGGTATCTACCTGTTCCCCCGCAAGACCCGCTGAACATGCCCGCAGGACCGTCGATCCACGGCCGCACGAATCCGGTGGTCCGGAAAGCGATACCCTCGCGCCGGCCAGCGCCCGGAACGGGAATGGCGCAGGCTCTTGTTCCATCGTTCGTAAAACGCCGGGCTTGATCCCATGAACGCAGCCACATCGATCGTACGGAGATTCGCCTGCGGAATCCTGCCGCTGGCGCTCTTCGCGTCCCTGGCTGGCTGCGTGACGCTCCCGCGCAATCCCGTTCCGTCGGAATTGGCCCCGGTGGCGAAGATTCCCGGCATGCCCGAAATCAGGACATGGGCGGGCCGGCCCAACGCGACGATGGAACAGGATTTCAGGCTTTCGCTGCAACAGGAATCGGCGGCGGATTTCCCGGCCGGCGCGGATGGCGTCATCCGCTACCCGTATCTGGCGCTGTCGGGCGGCGGATCGATCGGCGCGTTCGGCGCGGGATTCCTCAATGGCTGGACGGCCAGCGGCGAACGCCCGCTGTTCAAGATCGTCACCGGCGTTTCCACCGGCGCGCTGATGGCGCCGTTCGCCTTCCTTGGCACGGATTACGATGACGAGTTGTACCGGTTCTACACGACCACGGATACCGAAGACGTGTTCGAAGCCGGGTCGACGCTGTTCGCGCTGATGAGGCGCGACTCCTTCGCCCATACCGCCCCGCTGAAAGCGCTCATCCGGGAGAGCGTGGATGAGGACGTACTGCGCGAGGTGGCCAATGCGCACCGCCAGGGGCGGCGGCTCTACATGGGCACCGTGGACCTGGACTCACGCCGGTTCGTCGTCTGGAACATGGGACTGATCGCGGAACAGGGCGGCCCGGAAGCGCTCGCGCTCTTCCACAGGGTCATGCTGGCCTCGGCATCCATACCGATCGGCTTCCCCCCGGTGCTGTTCGAGGTCGAGGCAAACGGGGAGCGTTACGACGAAATGCACATCGACGGTTTCGTCGGCGCCAGCGTTTTCCTCAACGTCGGCGTGTTCAGTACCGCATCCCTCTACGCGTCCACCGGACGCGGTCCCGCTCGCGAAGACATTTTCGTGGTCCACAACGGACAGCTCAACGCACCCTCCAGCCCGACCACCCGGTCGATAGGCGGCATCAGCGCCCGCGTCATCGAGACCTCGGGCCGAGCCGGGATCGTGGGCGATCTCTTCCGGGAATACGCGTTCGCCCAGTTGAAGAACGCGAATTTCCACTGGACGACCATCGACGAACATGTCGTTCTGCCGTCCCCGATGGTGTTCAACCCCACCGAAATGGCCGAGCTCTACCGCATCGGTTACGAGGCCGCGCGCTCAGGCCCCAAATGGTTCTCCGAGCCGCCGGGGATGCTGGAATACTCTCGCCCCTAGACCGGGATCACCGACTTCCGGACCCCATCACGCCTTTCCTGTCGAATCGGGTGGAACTGTTTCGGCGGGTGCCGGCGCTGCCGCGGCCGGCAGCCGGACGATGCCGTAGCCGGTGATGCCCAGCAACAAGGTCAGTATCGGCGAGGCGATGTTGAACACCGCGAACGGCAGGTAGGCCAGGGTCGATACGCCCAGCACCACCGACATGTAGGCGCCGCAGGAATTCCACGGGACCAACGGCGAGGTGACGATGCCCGCGTCGCCCACGGCACGCGACAGATTTTCCGGCGCCAGCCCGCGCTTGGCGAACTCGGCGCTGTATAGCCGGGTCGGCAGCATCAGGGCGATGTACTGGTCGCCGGCGGCGATGTTCAGGCCGACCGCGGTGCCGACCACCGAGGCGAACAGCCGGCCCACGGTCCTGGCCCGCAACAGCAACGGCATGACCAGTTTGTTGAGCAGGCCGAAATCGTCCACCAGGATGCCGAACGTCACCGCGCCGATGACCAGCCAGATGGTCAGCAGCATGCTGTCCATGCCGCCGCGCGAGATCAGGGCGTCCACCTGCTCCATCCCGGTGGTGGCCTGGAAGCCGTTGGCCATGGCCAGCCAGACGCCCTTGGCCGCGACCACGAAGCCCGGCGCCTCGGGCGCCGCGACGAACTGCGCCACCGCGTGCGGCTGCATGAACACCGCCATGAGTCCCGCCAGCAATGCCGCGAACATGATCGCCAGCGGTGCCGGCACCTTGCGTATCGACAGCACCAGCAAGAACGCCAGCGGCGCCAGGTTCCAGGGCGTGATGGTGTACAGGCCTTGCAGGTGCGCGAGCTCGGCGCTGGTGATCGCGCTGTCGTACGCGCTCTCCTGGTTGATCCCGAGCAGCAGAAACGCGACCAGCGCGATGATCCCGGCCGGGACCGTGGTGAGCGCCTGCGCGCGGATGTGCCGGTAGAGCTCCACGCCGTTGAGCTGGGCCGCCAGCACGGTGCTCTCCGACAGCGGCGAGATCTTGTCGCCCACGTACGCGCCGGAAATCACCGCACCGGCGGCGATCGCGGGCGATATGCCGAGCATGTGCGCCAGCCCCACCAGGCCCACGCCCACGGTGCCGGCGGTGGTCCACGAACTGCCGATGCTCAACGATGTGGCGACGCAGACCAGGAAGGCGACCGGAAGGAACCAGTCCGGGCTGATCAACTTGATGCCGTAGTAGACCAGGGTGGGGATCGTGCCCGACATGTTCCAGGTGCCGATCAGCGCGCCCACTGCCAACAGGATGAAGATGGCGCCGACCACCGTGGCCACGCCCTTGCGCCCAGAGACCGCGATGTCGTCCCAGGAGTGTCCGTTCTTCAGGATGACGAGGATGGCCACCATCGTGGCCAGGATCAGGCCCACCTGCATGGGGCCGTTGACCGCATCCAGACCGAACAGGGTGACCGAAGCGCCGACCAGCCCGACCAATGCCAGCATTGGAATGGCCGCATCAAGGTACGACGGCGCCTTTACCGGGCGCGGCGTTTCGGATGCGCTGGCCATGCGTGCCTCCCCAGGCTGTCGTGAATCGTTCACAACATCGGCAGACCCCCGGTCCGCCATACTCCGGGACTATGCGCCTGCACCATAACCTTGTCGAGGGGAAGTGCAGCACACCGGCCGGAGCCGTCTTTCAGGCGCTCACTCCTCCCAACCCCAGGGCGCCTCCGGCGCAGCCACGGATCGTGTCAGGTCGAAATCCACCTGGAAGCCACGCTCGGTTCCGACGCGGTTGGCGGCGTAGACAAAACGCTCGCCGGGATGGATTTCGATCAGCCAGACGCTGCGCTGGCCACTGCCGGGAATGACCCTCCGGGTTTCGTCGTCGGCGGGAAACATCTGCGTGTCCGCGCTGCCCGCGTTGCTGGTGGTGCCGCCGTACAGCGTGACCGCATCCGGCGTGCCGTCGTCATGGCGATGGTCGTGCTTGAGTTCGATGCCGGCATCGGTCCGGCTCAGCACCCAGGTCCGCGAACGATCTTCGTCGATCACCAGCGGAATCCGCACGCGGTCCGGGCGGCAATCGCGCACATGCATGACCACGCGCCTGTCGCGGAACGTGGTGTCGCCTTCCGGCGCGCGGATCAAGCGACCTTCGTAGGCATTGCCGCAGAGCATTTGCAGGTGTTGCCACCAGTCCGATGCGTCGTCCTTGCCATCGGCGGCATAAACCGTTCCGCCAGACAGCGCCAAACAGAGGCCCAACGGTACGAACATTTTCGACATTCTCATCTTTGGTCGCCAGACGCCCTCATCGGACAACCTTACCAAGAAAGCATCCGTACAGCCGTCATCACGATCCGCCGGGACAACGCGAGTTCAAGTGCCGGATCAACTGCTCATTGGCATCTGCCAGCGCGCGCGAATAGGCTTTGTAGGCTTCGTTCTGGGTACCGTTCCAGTTCATCGACGGTTTCTGCGAACGCACCACGAATGGCGGGCCATCCGCCACGGCCACCTGATAGACCACGACGGGCACCTTGGATATCGTGTTTTGTGTGAGGTACAGATGTTTTATCTGTACATCGACCGTCGGCATCCGGGACGCGCCGGCATCGGCCCAACCGGCCACGTCCAGTTGCTCGCGCACGACGCGTTCCGGGTTCTCGAAACGGAACGCGTGGGCATCCAGGCCGCCAACCTGGCCTTTATCCGCCCTCGCATCCTGCACATCCCCAAGCCGATAGCCGCACGCCAGCTGTGAGGCGACCGGGACATCCAGACGATCCGCATGCATCTCCACGCGCACGACCTTGGTGCTGCAGCCGGACACGATCACGGCACACAGGAAAACCATGCCGTGCCGCAATCGCGGGATCATGATCCACTACCCGACGGATCGCCGGCGACTGCATCGCTCTCATCATCCGCATCCTGAACGGGTTCAGCTGTTGCATCGGCTTCGGACCCGGACTCCGCGGGCACCTCGATCGTGGTTTCGGGTTCGGTTTCGGGCCGAGCCTCGCCGGGTTCGGTGGCTGCATCATCTTCAGACGTGGCCTGCGCGAACCCGGCTTCCGGCACCTCTTCGGCCACGTCGGCCGGCATCTCCGTGGCCACGCCGCTTTCGGACCCGGCTTCGGCGGATCCCGCCGCTTCCTCGCCGGGCGCCGTCTGCTCCTGTACCGCAACACCCGCCAGCGCTATCGGGTGATAGCCCTGCAGCGACCGCTGTACGCCATTGCCGGTACGGACCCATACCCATTCCGGCGCTTCACGGACGATGGTGCCCTGATAGGCGACTCCATTCACCGTCGCGAGCTGGGATTTGGCCTTGTTGTCCCAATCGGCACGTCCCTCGGTCGAGAGGTCGTAGACCAGCATATCGACCACCTGGTCGACGCCCTGGTCGATCATCTCGCCCAGGCGCGGGGCGCCCATGGCAACCCAACGCTCCAAGTTCTCTTCGCGACCCTCGCCAGCCAACGGAAAGTTGAAGGAATACGTGCGGCCGTACCGGTAGCGCGTCTTGACCTTGCCGTTGGGCCTGATTTCGCGATCGACAAGCTGCGCCGTCAGGCTCACCGAAAGCAGATCGAAGTCGTTGCTGACCGAATAGCGCGGAATGAGCACCATTGCAGTCAGCGGCATCTGCTGCGTGTCGCGTTGCGACTGGTGCATATCCCAGGGAGTTTCCATCATGACGATGGCCGGACTGGGCGAAATGCCTTCCGACGCGAGCCTGGCCCTCAGCGCAGCTTCCAGTTTCAGGTTGAACGGATAACCGAGCAATTCGTTACGCAGCGGAATAACCCGCTCTTCGGCCTTCTTCGCCTGTGCATTCTGTATTCCGGACCCGATCAGCGCCCCGATCAGGCCGAATTGCATTCCCACCTGGCTCGCGGTATTCGGAACATCGACGGCGAGTTCCTGCTGGTTCAGCACGACTTCGACCGGGAGCTGCTCTGCCAGAGGCACCGGCAGAGGTTGCTGTTTCGCGGCTGCATTCAAAGACAACGTAACCAGCCCGAGGGCCAGCAAGAAACGACGCATCATGGAGTTCCCCTGATTGATGATGTGGGCCGAATGATCCCGGCCAGCCCCCTGAGCCGCGTCGATTCTGATGGAAGTCCAGACAGGCCGCAAAGGGGAAAAAGAGATTGGCCTCACAAATCCGGAAAGACCGGGCCGATTGGATTGCCAAGTGTTTCTCACCCCGTCGACCAGCCCGAAAACAACCGACCCAGCCAAGCAAGCATCAGCGCAGGATGGGCTCAAGCCCGCCTTGCCCGGGTTTTACATCAATCCGGCAATGGCGCCAGGGAACGCATGCCTCCCGGCGTCGAGACGACGTCCAGGAACGCCGCCGTCTCGGGATCCGGATTCCCGCCGATGTCGGCCGGGCGGTACTTCATCTGGAATGTGCTGATCACGTTGCGCGTGGCCTCGTCCAGGTGGCCGCTCTGCGGCACGCGATACCCCACCGTGGCCAGCCGCTGCTGGAACCAGGCGACGTCCGGCACGGGACTGGATCGGTAATAGGCAAGCTTTTCCTCCACCTGCACATCATCCGGCCACAGAATGACCCCGGCCTCGGCAAATTGTTTCCACGGGAACATCGGACCGGGATCCTGCTTGCGACCCGGCGCGATGTCGGCATGGCCCAACACGAATTCCGGCCGGATCCGGTGGCGTGCCACGATGTCCTTCGTCAACCGGATGACGGCATCGATCTGCTCCTGCGGGTACGGCGCGTACATGCGACCCCCGGGCGTATCGGTGTATCCCGGATTGACGATCTCGATGCCGACGGACGACGCATTGAGCGTGGACATGCCGGCCCAGTAGCTCTCGCCCGCGTGCCGCGCCAGCCGCGACTCGTCCACCAGCCGGTAGATCTCCACCGGTTCCTCGCGTACCAGGTAGTGCGAGGACACCCGACCCTGCCGCGCCAGGATATCCAGCGATTCGTCGAAATCGGCCACCGTGTAATGCAGGATCAGGAACTGCACCCGGCTGGCCTGCACCACGGATTCGTGGCTCGTGTCGATGCGCAGCGGTTGCGTGGCGCAGGCGGCCAACAGGGAAGACGCGATGACCGCACACAGGGCATTTCGCATGATCGGACCATGTAACAGGCAAACCGGGGAAGGCTCAGGTTAACCGAACCTGGCCGGATGCGGCGATACGGGCCGCGGTTCACTCCGACTCGCGGATGTCCGTCGACAACACCACCCGGTTGCGCCCGCGCAACTTGGCCGCGTACAGCGCGCGGTCGGCCATGCGCACCAGCACCTGCGGCTTCGCGGGATGTTCCGGGAATCCGGCAATGCCGATGGACAGGGTGGCCTGTATCACCTGCCCTTCCATCTCCACCTGCATCGATGCAAATGAAGTGCGAAGCTCTTCCGCCAGCGCCTGGGCCTGGGCCATGCCGGTGGCTGGCAACATCAGCAGGAACTCTTCCCCGCCATAGCGGCAGACCACCAACCCGGCATCGTTCACGCGCGTTGCCAGCAGGTCCGCCAGCCGGCGGATCATTTCATCGCCGGCCTGGTGTCCATAGGTGTCGTTGACCCGCTTGAACAGGTCGATGTCGATCAACAGCAACGTCAGTGGCGACCCGGAAGCCTCGCACGCTTCCAGCGCCCTGCCCAGCGTCTGGTCAAGATGACGACGGTTGTACAGGCCGGTGAGCGGATCGCGGATCGCCTGCTCCTGCAGCTTCGCCTGCAGCACGGTGATCTCGGCAAGTTGTTCACCAAGCTTCGTGCGGTTCCGCCTCAACGACACGCCACGCTCGTAGGCGCCCTGCGCGAAGAAGAGCAGGTACAGGGTCAGTTGCAGGATGCACAACAGACTGGTGAGCAACTCCGTGTGCGGCCGGAAATCCACGCCCACGCCCAGCGCCACCATGGCCACTCCCGCCGCCAGCGCGGCAAGGCCTTTCCACATGGACGATATGCCCATGTAGATCACCACGTTGAGGCACACGCCGATGAACAGCATGAAGGTGATCCACAGCGGCAGTCCCCAGACCGCCACCCACATGCCCATCAGGAAGCCATCCAGCAACAGGTTCTGCATCTCCGCACGCAGCGGGTTGCGCGCGCGGACGGCCCGCCAATAGACCAGTTGCGGATATACCAGCAACTGGAGCGCCAGCAGCGCCCACATCAAGCCGCCCGCCTGCAGGTACAGCAGGTGGGTGCCTATCACCGGCAACAGCAGCGCGAAGAACACCGTCCGATTGCGACGGTCCAGCGTCACCACCCAATGGATTCCTTCCCCTTGCACACTCCCCCCCAATACGTTGACCGGAATCACCAAGCGACAGGCCGGGGCCTGCCCGCATGCGCTATTTCCTGTCGCAACGCAACAGCCTGGGGCTGCTGTACAACTGGATATTGAGCGGCTCTTGCGACAGCGCGGCCTTGCCCAACGTCGATGCAACGGTCGCCGCGGCAGAGATGTCGTACCTGCATCCGTTTTGCGGAATGCGAAGCGAGTAGACGTCCTCGAACACGGTCGAACGCTTGCCGTCCGATTGATGCAGGAAACGGATGGTCACGCCGATCTTGCTTTCGGTTTCCTTGGTGGGGCGCGTGCCCACCGCCATGGGAGCACCGCCCATGTCATTGCAGGACACCGAACCGTCTGCCAACGTCTTGCAGACCACGCCGGTCTGGCGGGTGCTGTAAACCATCTCGCTGCCTTCGACCAGCGTGCTGTCAGTGGAGACACTGATTTCCGCCACGTAATCGGCATCGTTGGCATCGTTGCGGCTGGGCGCCACCACCACGCCCGGAAAGAGTGTCTTCAAACCCTCGGCATACGCCGCCGCCACCTCATGCCCGGCTTCGTCCGGGGCGCCATCGGCCACCACCACTACCTTGGGTGATGCGGATGACAACCTAGCGAAAGCCTCTTCCCCGGCCGTGGCGCGTTCGTACTCGATGATCGCGCCACCACGGCTGGACTGAAGCTCCCGCAGCGGATTGGCCGCATGCGACGGCAATGCCAACAAAAACACCAACGGGATGGATCCTGCAACCGACATCAACCTCATGGCCCCTCCGCCAAGGATCGGATACGGATTTCGATATTACTTCGATGTGAATGGAAACACTTCAAAAAGGCGACCCTGCCGGCAGGACCGCCTCCCGCCCAAACCAAGCAACTGGCCAAGGCCGCACCCCGCGGCCCATGCCTTCCCTCCAAATGGCCGGTACAAGCCCGTTCCTCCAGGCCGCCTCCCATCAAGCTCCCGGATTCAATACTTTCTTCCACTCATCCAGGAACCCGCGCGTCGCCTCCCAACGCTGCGGGAAGGCTTCGACGATATCCTTGCTGCTGCCCTGGAACGCCTCGGCAATCGCGTCGACACTCGCCCAGAAGTTCGGATTGCCCCCGACCGGCCTGACCAGGGTCAACAACATGACTTCCATGGCCGTCAATTTGGCGCCCAGTTTGTCCAGTTAGGTTTGGCTGTTAGCCATGTACATTTCCTTCAATATGGAACCACAGGATACCGCGTGGGGCCGTGGCCCAGCCTTCGCCTGGATGATCCATTCACCTATCGAAGATCGAGGAAGTGAGCTCATTCACTTTTTTTGTGGGCCTCCCGGGTACTCCGGAAGGAGGAGCATTGACATGTTCAATCCTTGTTTGTGCTGCCCGCGGATCCAGCGCATCTGGTTGCGGAAAGTGTCCACCCAGAACACGTCGGGGTTTTTGGCCAAGTGCGCCAGCAGGGCTTCGTGGGCCTCGGCGGAGGTCTGCAGGTGATCGCCACCCACGCCGTGGAAGGTGAAGGCGATCATGGTGCCGCGACGGGCGGCTTCGTCCACCAGTGCGATCAGTTGTTCACCGGTTAAACCAACTGGCGCGATGGCGGCGGTGGCCGCCGGGTCGATGGCCTCCATGTCGTTCATGTGGCCGAAGACCAGTTTGATGCCCAGAAATTGGTCCTTCACCGCATCGATGTAGTTGCCGTCCCGCGCCATGTAGTCGCCGCAGGGTGCGGTGAAGGTGAATTCGGTATTGCCATCCAGCGCATGCAGCACGGCGTTGCCCAGCACGATCTGTTCGCGCATCTGCTCGATGCTGGTCTTGTCCAGGTCATGGTGCGGCTGCACCCATTCGCGCCCCTCGCCTGTTCCCGAGCATTGGTGGAACAGGGTGTGGTTGCCCAGTTCATGTCCGTTGCGGGCCGCGGCACGCCAGTCCTCCATGCGAAGGCGCACCGGCTCCGCTCCCAGCGCCAGGTAGAAGCTTCCCTTCAGGCCGTGGCGGTCGAGCGCCGGGATTGCGATATCGAGTTGCGAGTCGAGTGCGTCGTCGTAGGCAAGATTGACCGCCGCCTTCCTGCCTTCAGGCCACGCAAAGGATTCCTGCGCCCATGCCGCCGCAGGCGACAGCCACGGAAGAAACGACAACAGCACCAACCAACTGGACAATTTCATTCCGTTCTCCCCGGCTCCGCAAGATGAGCACGACTCTCCCTGCGCATCATCATTCCTCGAAACCCCAATAACAAGAAAGGGGCCAAGGCCCATCCTATGCATCAATCACCAACCGCAATCTCGCGGCAGTCAGCGGCGGGAACCGCACGAAACCGTATGCGCGTGGACGTTGGGCCCGGATTCACCTCTACGTTAAACAAGCATGTCCATCCATTTCAATGGCAATGGCGGCTCCCCTGTTCCAGGACATGGTTCTTGGCGCATATCGTTCACGGGTTGTGAGGGCGTTTGAAGGTGCCGGTGTGAAAACTCCTCACACGACAGGCACAGCGCATTAACCTGCGTTGCGACAAGGTGGGATCGAAAGGCACAGGCACCCGCGCATGCGCCACCCACCAAGGGAACACCACAATGAATGAAAACAAAGAAAGCCGCGATCTCAATCGCGATCCCATCACCGGCGCAGCGGGTTCGCATCCGGTCGGTGTCGGCGTGGGCGGCATAGCGGGCGGTGCGGCGGCGGGCGCACTCGCCGGGACCTTCTTCGGCCCCATCGGCACTCTGGTGGGCGCGACGGTGGGTGTGATCGCCGGTGCAGCCGCCGGCAAGGGCGTGGCCGAGCGCATCGACCCCACCGGCGAAACCGAGTACTGGCGTGAGGAATACAAGAGCCGCCCGTATGTGGACGGCAGTCGGGACTTCGACCGGGAATATGCGGCGGCCTATGGCTATGGTCTGCAGGCACGGGAAAATCACGCAGGCCGGACGTGGGACGATACCGAGGCGGAACTGGAGCGCGAGTGGGAAAAATCCCGCGGCACTTCCACCCTGGCCTGGAACGAGGCCCGTGAGGCAGTGCGCGATTCATGGGACCGCGTGGACCGTACCTACACTACCTATGAAGACAGCGACCGCTATTTTGCATCGCGCTTCAATGATGCCTCTTACCGCGCTGGCGACGACAGTTTCGACGACTATCGTCCGGCCTACCGCTATGGCACCTACAACCGCTTGCATTACGCCGACCGCGACTGGGACGACAATCTGGAACACGAACTGGGCCAGGGTTGGGAGCAGGCCAAGGGCAATTCGCGGCTGACCTGGGAACGGGCCAAGGCCGCGGTGAGAGACGCGTTCAGCAACCACGATGAGTACAGCCGCAATCGTCGGCCCGATGATATCGGCCACTGAAGCCCGGCGGATCAACCGGTGATCTGAAGATGAGAGAGCCCCGTGCAAGCGGGGCTCTTTTTTCGTGCGACAACAGGGACGGAAGCAATAATGCCCCTCTTGTGCAAACGTACTCTGACATCGCCCTTACTCATCGCATTCCCCCTGCCGCTCACGATGAGCGCGACGCTTCCTGCGCATCATCATTCTTCAGCACGCCGGAAACAAGGAAGGCGGATCAAGCCTGCACAGCCTGTACAGGCCGCTCACGCCAGCCCAGGGCGCGCGCAGGCAAGAGCAGCAACGCATGCATGAACGCGAACAACGCAGAGAAGGTGATGCCGATCAAACGGAAGGGCAAGGCCAGCAACCAGACGACTGGCCACAGCACCAGGGCCAGCAGTGCCAGCGGCCAGCACAGGACGAAGAGCAGGCACCAGGCAACCACCGCAATCAGCACTTTCATTTCCAGACTCCGTCACGCTTCACAGGCAATGCCACCCTGGGCGGCAACGCATGCACGATTGCAGTCCGGGGTGGCGACAGTCAAACGTCATGCGACAGAACGCCGGAATCCGTGACGAAGAAGGGAATCAGGCGACGAAAGATGCCCTGGCCGACACAGGTTGGACGTCCACCCGGAGTCGATGGGCTCAATCAAGACATGAGTGGGACGACCTTATCCCTGTCATCCGCGTGGTCCAGGACTTTCCTAGCTTGCCTCGCAGGCGGTCACGATGTCCGCATCGGCAGCGCCCTTCGCACCAGCAGCGGCTTGCTGGGTCCGACGGGCCCATGCGTAGATCATCAGTCCCACCATGGCGGTCGCGGCGCCTACATAGCCGGTCGAGGTCCAGCCGTAACCCGCGGTAATCGCCATGCCGCCCAGCCACGGGCCCAGTGCGTTGGCCGTGTTGAACGCCGCATGGTGCGAGGCCGCGGCCAATGTCTGGGCATCGCCGGCCACGTCCATCAGATGCGATTGCAGGATGGGACCCAACGCGCCCATCAGGCCAATGGCGACCGTCGCCAGCAGGATGGTGGGCAGGCTTTGCGCCATCAACGGAAACAACAACAGCGCCACGGTGGCCCATGCCAGCACCACCCATACACCACGCAGCTTGTAGTGGTCGTACAGCCAGCCGCCGGCGAAATTGCCGATCACGCCGCCCAGGCCGAAGCCGACCAGGCCCAGTGGAATCCACGCCGCCGATACGCCCGTCACTTCCAGCATGGTCGGCGCCAGGTAACTGAAGACGGCGAACATGCCGGCGAACCCGATCGCGCCGATGCCCAGCGCCTGCCACACCGGCAGCCGGTTGAAGGCGCGCAGCTCGGCCAGGGGTTTCGTCTTCGGTCCATCCACATGCGCAGGCAGCCACATGCCCAGCAGCAGCACGGTGGTGGCCGCGATGGCCGCCACCGCGGCATAGATCCAGCGCCATTCAATGACCTGCCCCACCCAGGTCGCCAGCGGATTGCCGATCAGGATCGCCAGGGTCAGGCCCAGCATCACCAGACTCACCGCACGACCGCGCCGATCCGGCGGACTGATCGCCACCGCGGTCAGCGCGGCCACGCCGAAATAAGCGCCATGCGGCAGGCCGGCGATGAAGCGGAACAGCAGCAGGCTTGCGTAGGTCGGGCCGATTGCACTGGCCAGGTTGCCCAGTGCATAGAACCCCATCAGCGCAAGCAGCAAGGTCTTGCGCTTCCAACCCGCACCCAGGATGGCCAGCAGCGGTGCGCCGATCACCACACCGAGTGCATAGGCGCTGATCAGGTGGCCCACCTGCGGCTCGGTCACGCCCAGCGAAGCCACCATGTTCGGCATCAACCCCATGCTGGCGAATTCGCCGGTACCGATGGCAAAGCCACCCAGGGTCAGTGCGAACAGGATCAGGCCGACCTGGCGCGGGCTCAGGTCGGTGCTGTCGTGGGGAAGGGAGTCACGTGGGGAAACAGACGTCATGCCCTATTGTGCTGCGGCGCAGCAATTCCGTCGAGGCCACGGCTGGAACGCTGCATTGAAAGGGCGAAAAGAAAGGGGGCGGAGGAAATCGACAGTCGCGCGATCGGTATCTGACAAGCGGACACGCACCGGATAGCATGGCTGCTCTTCAGCCCACCGCAGGAGCAGCTCCCATGGTCCAGACCAACGCCTATGCTGCCTTCGCCGCCGACGCGCCGTTGGCACCCTTCTCGTTCGAACGCCGCGCACCGCGCGCCGACGACGTGGCCATCGACATCCTGTACTGCGGCGTCTGCCACAGCGACTTGCACTTCGCCCGCAACGACTGGGGGATGTCGCAATATCCGCTGGTGCCCGGCCACGAGATCATCGGGCGGGTGACGGCGGTGGGTGCGGGGGTTTCGCGCTTCAAGGTCGGAGATGTGGTTGGGGTGGGCTGCATGGTCGATTCCTGCCGCCAGTGCCGGGCCTGCCGCGACGGCGTCGAGCAGTTCTGCCTCGAAGGCTTCACGATGACCTATGGCGGCGCCGACCGCCAGGACGGCAGTTTCACCCAGGGCGGTTATTCGACCGCCATCGTCGTCAACGAGCATTTCGTGTTGAGCATTCCCGAAGGGCTGGACCCCGCCACCACCGCGCCCATCCTCTGTGCCGGCATCACCACCTGGTCACCGCTGCGCAAGCACGGCGTGGGGCCGGGTCACAAGCTCGGCGTCGTCGGCATGGGAGGGTTGGGGCACATGGGCGTGAAGCTGGGCAAGGCACTCGGCGCCGAGGTGACCGTGTTCACCCGCTCGCCCGGCAAGGAGGCCGAGGCCAGGCGCAACGGCGCCGACCACATGGTGGTGTCCACCGACGAGGCACAGATGGCGACGGTGGCCGAATCCCTGGATTTCATCCTCGATACCGTGCCCGTGCGGCACGATCTGAATCCCTACATGGCGGCGCTGCGCTATGACGGCGTCCACATCCTTGTCGGCCTGCTCGACGAAATCCATCCCCCCTTGAACAGCTTCGGCCTGGTGTTCAAACGGCGCGTGCTGGCCGGCTCGCTGATCGGAGGCATCGCCGAGACCCAGGAACTGCTGGACTTCTGCGCGGAGCACGGCATCGGCTGCGACATCGAGCAAATCGACATCGCGGACATCAATACCGCCTACGAGCGGATGGAGAAGGGGGACGTGCGCTACCGCTTCGTGATCGACATGACATCGCTGAAGGCTGCTTGAGCGAGTAGCCCGGGCAAGGCCGAAGGCCGCACCTGGGGAGATCGGATGGTGCACATGGATTCGGACGAGTTACGTGGAAAGCAAGTAGCCCGGGTAAGCGCAGCGTACCCGGGAACATGAACTTTCATTGTTCACCGAAGCGTCCACTGGCATCCGTCGATGCAGCCCAATCCTCCGGCAATTCGCCACGGGTCTGCATTGGTGCTTTGGCACGTTCAAATCAAAGCCAGTCGCCTTAGCCACCCGGATCGGAATGTCCGCATCGGGTCGACAGCAGACTTAGCCGAACATTACTAAAGAAAATGGGGCTCCGAGGAGCCCCACAATGCATGGCGAATGAAGTCGCACCTTTAAGGTATCTTTGGTCGCAACTTATGGGTGCTCAAATCGCACCTTTTGGGTGCCCGCACAAGACCCCTGCCGTGTGAAGGCAAAGCTCCAAGCTCAGCCGCACTTCGAATAACCACAATTCAGACACGTAGCACACCCATCCATGATGACGAGCGCCTTGGTGCTGCACTTGTGGCACATGGTGGCGGACGGCGGGAAGCTCGCGCCGTCACCGGTGACGGCAACGTCTTCCCCGGCAAGGTCTCGCCCCTGCTCTGCGAGCAGCTCACCCACCGGGCCGGCATCGGCCACACGGGCGGTTACGTCAGTGTTTTTTTTTGAGCGATCTTCGTATTGCTTGCGCTTCTCGGCCAGGATGGCGCGCTGGTGGTCGCTCATTTCCGGGTCGTGGATCAGGCCGATGGACTTCATGTGCTCTTCCACGATGCTGCCCAGCTCGGCCACCAATGACGGCATGTACACGCCGCCGGCCTTGAAGTAGCCGCCGCGCGGATCGAATACCGCCTTCATCTCCTCCACCAGGAAGGTCACGTCGCCACCCTTGCGGAACACGGCGGACATGATGCGGGTCAGCGCCACGATCCACTGGAAGTGTTCCATCGACTTGGAGTTGATGAAGATCTCGAACGGACGACGCAGCTCGTGCTCGGTGCCGGCGTTGAGCACGATGTCGTTGATGGTCACGTACATGGCGTGCTCCACCAGCGGCGACTTGATCTTGTAGGTGCTGCCGATCAGCACTTCCGGGCGCTCGATGCGCTCGTGCATGTGGATGATGTCGGCCACCGGCAACTCGGACTCGGCCACCGCGCGCGGGATCGACTCGACCTTCACCGGCGGCGCCGCTTCGCGCGCCTTGTCTTCCGGAGTGAGGACGCTGTAACCCTTGATTTTCTTGTCGATCTTGACGGCCATGGCCTGCGAATCCTG
>CAZLSG010000027.1:0-34494 GCA_964562135.1 uncultured Pseudoxanthomonas sp.
AGGCGCTGCAATTGCTGCGCATTCCGTACCACCTGACCGGCGGCACCGCCTTCCTGGAGCGGCAGGAAGTGAAGGACGCGCTGGCCTGGCTGCGCGTGGTGGCCAATCCCGACGACGATGCCGCCTTCCTGCGCGCGGTGCAATCACCCAAGCGCGAGGTGGGCGCCACTTCGCTGGCGAAACTGGCCGAACTGGCGCAGCATGCCGGCCTGCCGCTTTCGCGCGCCGCCGAATCCATGGGTGCGCTGAAACAACTGCCGCCGCGCGCGGCCAACGGACTGGGTGAATTCACCGACGCCCTGCGCGATCTGCGCCACCACGCCAACACACTGTCCGCCGCCGACCTGGTGCGGCGCCTGGCCGAGCGTTCCGGCCTGCTCGCCTCGCTGCGCGCGCAAACCAAGGACACCGCCGGCTTCGAGCGCCGCAAGGCCAACCTGGACGAACTCGCCGACTGGTTCGAGGGCGGCCCGCGCGGCGCGACCGCCGGCGACCTGGCCGCGCAACTGGCCCTGCTCTCGCGCAACGACAAGGACGACGGCGGCAACCAGGTGCGGCTGATGAGCCTGCACGCCGCCAAGGGACTGGAATTCCGCTACGTGTTCATCGTCGGCTGCGAGGACGGCACCCTGCCGCACGAGGCCGCGCTGGAGGAAGGCAGCCTGGAGGAAGAACGCCGGCTGATGTACGTGGGGATCACCCGCGCCAAGGAAGCGCTGTGGCTCAGCCACAGCCGCGAGACCCGCCGTTTCCGCGAAAAGGTCCGCCTGCAACCCAGTCGTTTCCTGGACGAACTGCCGCAGGCCGAGCTGCAACGCGACGGCGCCGACCCGGTGGCCGACGCCGAACGCAAGAAGGAACGGGCGACGGCCGGATTCGCCGCGATCCAGGCGCTGCTGGGCGATTGATCCCTGTATTAAGCTGGCGCCATGTCCGTCAGCCTGGGGAAGGCACGATGACCCGGAACAGTCCCGCCTGGCTGCTGATCGGTTTTCTGATCGCTTTCATCGCTGTCGGTTTTCCGTACTGGCAACTGGCCTACAACGAGGTCAGCCTGCCTGACGCGCTGTACGGTCCCGGCCTGGTGGCGGTGGCCGCGGTCGCGATGATGCTGCGGGCCTTCGGCGTGGCGCGTTTCTGGATCGTCTGGCTGGTAACGGCGGCGGCGGCGCCGGCGGCCGTAATGGCGCGGGTCGTCGTCGAAGTCGCGCAGGATCCGACTTCGCACAATCTGTGGCCATTCGAGATCGTCCTCGCGCTGTGGCCCGGCCTGGTCAGCGCATTGATCGGCACGCTGGTCGGCAGCCTGTTCCTGCTCCGCAGCAGCAAGCGACCGCCATGAGTGCGTTCTTCACCGGTGTGGGCATCCTGCTGGCGATCTACGTCGCCTATGCGGTCGCCAAAGGCGAGGTCGTCGCAAAGTCGGGACCGGGCTCGCGCCGGATACTCCGCGAAGAAACGCCGCGCCATTTCTGGTCCGTCATCGCGGTCTACAGCGCACTGACGATCGCGCTGATGACCGTGTTCTGATCCGCGCGGGCCGACGCAACGATCCGATCCCCGCGCGAGCCCCCGTCAATCACTCCCACCGGATGCGGCAAGCAGGCCGGCGATCTGCTCGCGCAGCCGGGCGACTTCATCCTCCAGCACCTGTACACGGGCCTCCATCTCGGCCGGTGCGGGCCCTGCCGATACGGATGCCGGCAGCCGCGCCGCGATCGCGGCCACGTCCACCGGGCCGCACAGCAGGTGCATGTAGCGGTCCTCTCGCTGGCCGGGGCCGCGCGGCACCAGTATCGCCAATGCGGGCTGGCGCTGGATCAGGCGGTCCAGGTGATGGCGCACGTCCTCGGCATCGGCAAACTTGAACAGCCGTTCGCTGCGCGCCAGCAATTCATGGACGGTCTGCGCGCCGCGCAACAGCAACAAGCCCAGCAGCACCACCTGCTGCTGCTGCAGGCTGAAAGACGTGCCGGCACGATGCTCGTAACGCTCGGCGCGGGAGGAGAATACCTGCCGCGCCAGGCCCTTCTGCTCCAGTTGGCGCAGTGCGTGATTCACCGCGCCCGGATCCAGCGACATCACCGGATCGCGCGCGGTCTTCTGGTTGGCCGCCACCTGCGCGGCGTTCACCGTCAACGGATAAGTCTCGGGCGTGGTGGCTTCCTTTTCGATCAGGCACCCCAGCACCCGGGCTTCCTGGGCATTCAGGACCGGCAGGGTGGCAACTTCACTGGATTCGGATGTCATGCAGGACGGCATTCTTTCGTGTTCGCGGAACGGACAAGCATAACGTGGCTGCCGTGGCCGCAAACCCCGGACCTGCCGATGTGAGTCGTGGCGCAAACTCCCGTCGCACGCGCCCTGCGTCAACCAACCCTGCGGCACATGCGCGCCGGACCGCACCGAACCTGCGCATGGCCAACAGGCAACCTGAAATCCTGCCGCCACGCCGCTCGGCTAGAATCGGCCATCCCTTGCCGACCTGCAGATCACCGATGCGCCCATCCCTTTTCCTGGCAGGACTGTTGATTCCCGTCCTGCTGCTGTCCGCCTGCAAGCGTACCGATGCGCCCGCCACGGCCACCCCTGCGCACGCCGAAGCCCAGGCAGCCGCTTCGTTGTCCGACGACAATCTCAACGCCGTGCTGTGGATCCAGCGCTCGGCCGAATACCAGGCACTCGCCGAACAGACCTTCCGCGCCGCCGCCGACCGGCTGGACGAGGCCCTGAAGGAACCGAACTGGGATGCCCTGGTGCCGTCCGAGCGCGGCAACGCCGCCAAGGGCCTCAAGCCCGCCGTGGTGATGGACATCGACGAAACCGTGCTGGACAACTCGCCCTACCAGGCCCGCCTGGTCCGCGACAACGCCGAATACGACGAGCTCAGCTGGGACCAGTGGGTGGCCGAGAAGAAGGCCAAGCCGTTGCCCGGCGTGGTGGACTTCGCCCGCGCCGCCGCCGGGAAGGGCGTGACCATCCTCTACCTGTCCAACCGCGCCGTGCACCTGAAGGAAGCCACCCTGGCCAACCTGCGCGAAGCCGGCCTGCCGGTGGCCGACGACAGCGTCTTCCTGGGGCTGGGCACCGTGGTGGAAGGCTGCGAGCAGCATGGTTCCGAAAAGAACTGCCGCCGCCTGCTGGCCGGCCAGGACTACCGGGTACTGATGCAGTTCGGCGACCAGTTGGGCGATTTCGTCCAGGTCACCGCCAACACGCCCGAAGGCCGGGCGGAATTGCTTGAAGAATACCGCGACTGGTTCGGCGAGCGCTGGTGGATGCTGCCCAACCCGACCTATGGCTCGTGGGAGCCGGCGGTATTCAACAACGACTGGCGGCAACCGCGCGAAGCGCGACGCCAGGCCAAGCGCGATGCGCTGGACACCGCTCCATGAGCCCTGCCGGACGCGCGCCCCTGCAACTGGAGCCGCATGAGCGCCTGATCTTCGCGCTGGACGTGCCCGAAGGCCGCCAGGCGCTGGAATGGGTGGACCGCCTGGGCGACACCGTGTCCTTCTACAAGATCGGCATGGAGTTGCTGGCCTCCGGCGACTACTTCACCGTGCTGGACGCCCTGGCCCGGCGCGACAAGCGCATCTTCGTGGATCTGAAGTTCTTCGACATCCCGGCCACCGTGGCCGGGGTGGTCGGCCGGCTTTCGCAGTGGCCGGTGACCTATTGCACCGTGCACGGCTGGCATGCGGCCATGATGCAGGCCGCCGCCGAAGCCAACCGCAGCGACATGCGCCTGCTGGCGGTCACCGTGTTGACCTCCATGGATGGCAACGACCTGCAATCCCTCGGCATTTCCGGCGAACCGGCCGACATCGTCGTCGAACGCGCGCGCGCTGCCCAGGCTGCCGGCATGCATGGCGTGATCGCATCCGGACAGGAAGCAGGGCTGATCCACGCCGCGACCGGACCGGGCTTCTCCATCGTCTGCCCGGGTATCCGGCCCGGCGGCCCGGTTGGCGACGACCAGAAACGCACCGTGGGCGTTGCCGAAGCCTTCCGGCTTGGCGCCGATGCCATCGTGGTGGGCCGGCCCATCAGCCGGGCCGGCGACCCCAGGGCAGCCGCCGCTGCCATCCAATCCGAAATTGCGAATTCATTCTAATATTTTCAATAATTTATATTAATATTTTTGATGTCTTGCCTTAAGTGTTAACTGGCGTTAGGATGCTTCCGGTCCGGCCTGGCCGGAAACCGTGCCACAACAATGTCCTTCGGCTACGGCCGAAATTTCGGAGGCCCACGTGGCCTCTTTTTTTTGGTTCCCTGTAGGAGCGGCCTTGGCCGCGATCGCCTTTCGCGGTAAAGCCTCATTCGCGGGTAAACCCGCTCCTACGCATAGGCCAGCGCTTGCCCGGCAAGCCCGACTGCGGCCAAGATGGGGCGACTTGGGGAAGCCACCACCAACCGGACATGCCACCACGGATCACCGCCACCTTTCTGTGCGGTCTGCTGTTGCTGTCGACCGCCTGCAACCGCGGGGCGCAGGATGGCACACCGGCTGCCACCACCGAACCGGCTTCCACCGTGGCCCATTTGGCCGGGCGCCTGCATGAGAACGACCTGGCCGGCTTCGCCCGCGACGCGGTGCCGGCAAAACAGTACGCCGAACTGGACGCCGCGTGGCGGGATGGCCGCAGCCGCTGGCCACTGACCGAACTCCCGCTGGACGAACAGATCGTCCCGCTGCTGGCCGCATTGACCGCTCCGGATGCCGAACAGGCCCTGCAACAGGGCTACGACCGCCAGTTCGCCCACCAGCACCGGGACCTGAAGGCAGCCGCGCGGTCGCTGGGCCTGTTCGGCGTGCAGTACATCAGCCACGAAGGCCACTACAGCGACGAACAGCGCGCCCATTACACCCAGGTCATCCAGGCCCTCAGTGAATGGGCCGAACAGGCGCCGCTGGGCGATCCCGGACAAGCCCGGCAAGCCATCGCCATCCTCACTGCTGCCGCGCGCGAAACCGGCATCGACAATGAAGCGGCCTTGCGCGATGCCGGCATGGAAGAGGGCCTGGACCGGCTGGCGCCCCTGTTTGCCGCCTTCAAGGCCGTGGCGGCCGACTACGGCCTGTCGCTGGACGACAGCCTGGCCGGGTTGCGCACCGGGGAAGTCAAGCAACAGGGCGACCAGGCCAGCGTCCGCATCCATTACCCGCTGGCCGGCCGGGAAATCGAGGCGGTCATCCGGCTGAAGCGCCGTGATGGCCACTGGTTCCCCGCGGGCTACCTCGATCACGCCGATGCCTTGCCCCCGCCGCCGCCCGCTCCCGGCGGTGACGATGAGGTGGCCGGACCGGTCGCTGGGCCATAATGGCGCCGATGCCAGAACAGAATCCGCTGCCGTTCCCGGAATCCGACGCACCCGCCCCCAAGGCCACGGATCCGAAGCCTCTCCCTCCCCAGCGTGGCGGCGCGCCGGTCAAGCCCGTGCGCCGGCCGCTGTGGGCCCGGCTGCTCGGTCGCCTGACCGACCCCTGGCTGGGACTGCGCATCGAACCGCAGAGCCCCAACGAATTCGCCGCCGACGGGCGCCCGATCTGCTACGTGCTGGAGGACTACGGCCTCTCCAACGCGCTGATCCTGGACCGCGCCTGCCGCGAGGCCGGCCTGCCCTCGCCGCTGGTTCCCTTGCCGGTCAGCGGCGACCCGCTGGGCCGCAAGCGCGCCTACGTGGCGCTGTCGCGCCGCAATTCCAGCACCCTGATCCCGGAAGCCGGCAGCACCAAGACCCATTCAGGTTCATTGGCGCGACTGCTGCACGCGCACCGCCTGCGGCCCGAACTGGACGTGCAACTGGTGCCGGTCTCGATCTTCGTCGGCCGCGCGCCGGACCGGCAGAGCGGCTGGTTCTCGGTGCTGTTTTCCGAAAACTGGGCCCTGGTGGGGCGTTTCCGCCGCTTCCTGGGCATCCTGCTCAACGGGCGCAACACCATCGTCCGCTTCTCGCCGCCGGTCTCCCTGCGCGAAAGCATCGCCGAGGGCCTGGACCCGGAACGCACCGTGCGCAAGCTGTCGCGCGTGCTGCGCACCCACTTCAACCGCATCCGCGAGGCGGTGATCGGGCCGGACCTGTCCACCCGCCGCCTGCTGGTGGACAAGGTGCTGGCCGCCGAGCCGGTGCGCGAGGCCATCGCCACCCAGGCCCGGCGCGACAACATCAAACCCGAGGATGCGCGCAAGAAGGCCCACGCCTACGCCTGGGAAATCGCCGCGGATTATTCGCATCCCGTGGTCCGCTCGGCCAGCTTCATCCTCACCCCGGTCTGGAACCGCATCTACAACGGCGTGCTGGTCCATCACCTGGACAAACTCAAGGAAGCCGCGCCCGGCCACGAAATCGTCTACGTGCCCTGCCACCGCAGCCACATGGACTACCTGCTGCTGTCGTACCTGCTGTACGAACGCGGCATCGTGCCGCCGCACATCGCCGCCGGCATCAACCTCAACCTGCCGGTGATCGGCACCATCCTGCGCAAGGGCGGCGCGTTCTTCATGCGCCGCAGCTTCCGCGGCAACCCGCTGTATTCGGCGGTGTTCACCGAATACGTGGCGCAACTGGTCTCCGGCGGCTACTCGCTGGAGTATTTCATCGAAGGGGGGCGCTCGCGCACCGGCCGGCTGCTGCCGCCCAAGGGCGGAATGGTCTCGATGACCGTACGCGCCTTCCTGCGCCAGCCGCGCAAGCCGGTGCTGTTCCAGCCGGTCTACATCGGCTACGAGAAACTGCTCGAAGGCACCAGCTACCTGGACGAACTCAGCGGACGCCCCAAGGAAAAGGAATCCATCTGGGCGGTGCTGTGGGGCATCCCCAAGGTACTGCGGCAGAACTACGGGCAAGTGGTGGTGAACTTCGGCGAACCCATCGCCCTGGGCGAGGCGCTGGCCGAACACGCCCCGGACTGGGACGGCCAGCCGCTGGGCGAGGAAGACAGGCCGGCGTGGCTGTCCGACACCGTCGATGCGCTGGCGCAGAAGATCCACGTCAACATCAACCGCGCCGCCGACGTGAACCCCATCAACCTGCTGGCGCTGGCGCTGCTGTCCACGCCCAAGCACGCCATGGGCGAAGCCGACCTGGCCGCGCTGCTGGACCTGTACAAGACGCTGCTGGCCGAACTGCCCTACTCCGACCGCGTCACCGTCACCCCGCACAGCGCCGCGCGCATCATCGCCCACGGCGAGGAAATCGGCGTGCTGCGCCGGATCAAGCACCCGCTGGGCGACGTGCTGGGCGTGGCCGACGACGACACCGCGGTGCTGCTCAGCTACTACCGCAACAATGTGCTGCACCTGTTCACCGCCTCGTCGTGGATCGCCTGCTGCTTCCAGAACAACCGCCGGCTGAGCCGCGCCGGGGTGCTGCGGCTGGGCCGCGGCCTGTACCCGTTCCTGCGCGAGGAACTGTTCCTGCACTGGAGCGAGGACGGCTTCGCCGAGCGCATCGACCGCACCATCGACGTGTTCGTCCGCGAGGGCCTGCTGGAACTGGTCAACGACGACGAAGGCGGCATCCTGGCCCGCAACGCGGGACAGACCGACGAAGTGTTCCGCCTGCGCGCCATCGCCCACTCCCTGCAGCAGGCGTTCGAGCGCTATTACATCGCCATCAGCGTGCTGGTGAAGAACGGCCCCGGCAAGCTGGGCGCCGCCGAACTGGAAAGCCTGTGCCAGCAAGCCGCGCAACGGCTGAGCCTGCTGTACGCACCTGCCGCGCCGGAGTTCTTCGACAAGACCCTGTTCCGCGGCTTCATCCAGCAATTGCGCCAGCTGAGGCTGGTATGGCCGGATGAAAACAGCAAGCTGCTGTTCGACGAGCGCCTGGACGCCTGGGCCAAGGACGCCAAGGTCATCCTCGGCCGCGAACTGCGCCACACCATCGAGCGGGTGAGTCCGGAAGCGGCAAGGACCGAGACCGACGCTGCGCCAGCCGACTGATCGGGGGGGTTGGCGCGCGTTGCGCCAACACCGTCAACCCATCGCCACGCCGAACCTGCGCATCAGCCATGCGCCGGCATTGGCGCCGACGGCGGGCGAACGCACGAGCGCCAGCAAGGGCGAACCGCAGCGCCGGAAATGTTCGGCATCCTCGGTCACCAGCGCCATGCGCAGCAGCGCGGTGCCGCCCGGCAGGATCGCCGGCGGCAGGTATTCGCGGAATCCGTAGTGCTCGAACACGCTGTGCAGGAATGGTTCGCACGCAATCAGGCCGAACTGGATGCCGTTTTCCAGTGCGTGCCGGTACGCCTCGCCGATCAGCAGGTCGGAGACCTCCTTCGTGCGCTGGTCCGCCTGCACCGCGAACCGGGTGCTCACCGCGATGCGTTGCATCGGCCAGGCATGGGCGAAATCATCGATCCGGAACAGGCTGCCGTACTCCACCTGCGCGGCAAGCGAAGCGAAGTCGTGCAAACGCAGCGTGGCCACGGTTTGCTCGCCGCGGTCCACCGCCACGACCGTGCCGCTTGCGTCGAGACCATCGGAAATCCGCTTGCTGCGATGCAGGCCCTGCAGGCCCTGTTCGCGGAAATACACCTCGCGCCGCAGCCGGTGCACGTCGCCAAGCGGCTCGCCGGGGGCAATGCGACGCACCCGGAGAGGGGGGACTGCCATGTTCATCGCCAACCCGGTTCTGTCGCGGCAGCCGGGCGCATCGATGCCGATGGCAAGTGCAGATTGTCCATTCATTGATTCCTCCTCCCGCACAGCTTCTCGCGGATGCATTACATGCATCACGGCACAAACCAGGGGCCCTTGCTGTTTTGATCTACCCCGATCGAAGCAAGTTTCGGGCCAACTTCTGGAAACGCCGCCCGAAAGAACAGGCGAAATGAGGAATGCGCCCCAAAACAGGCAGGCCACGCATGCGAACGGGCAGATATGTCCCCACGGCCAGACGCCCGGAAAGCACCCGCCATGACGTTGTGGGTCAATTACTGTCCGGACGAGAGTAAAGGGAGAGGGCCGCGCGGCGGCAACGCACATTCCTGGAAGCCGTCAGGCCGGCTCGTCCGGGATCAGCGCGCTCTCCAGCCGGCTGATCTGGTCCTTGAGTTGCAGCTTGCGCTTCTTCATCCGCTTGATGGCCAGCTCATCCGCGTCCCGGCGCTCCTGCAATCGCAGGATTTCCTCGTCCAGGTCGCGATGCGCGCGCCGGAGCTCGGCAATCCGGTGCGAGAGTTCGGAGGGCGGCATCAGTTCCACGGCTGCCAGCATACACAGGGCAGGTCTGGCCCGTCACCGCCGTGGCGGCCGGTAGAATAGCCGGTTCAATGGACATGCCCCTGCCCCTGCTGGAACCCGTTTCCCGTCACGCCCATCACGGCCGCGAGCGCCATGAGCAGGCCAAGCTGGCCAAGCGCCTGCGCCGCCAGGTGGGCCAGGCCATCGCCGACTACGGGATGATCGAGGACGGCGACAGGGTGATGGTCTGCCTGTCCGGCGGCAAGGACAGCTACACCCTGCTGGACATCCTGCTGCAATTGCGGAAGAAGGCGCCGGTGCGGTTCGAGCTGGTGGCGGTGAACCTGGACCAGAAGCAACCGGGCTTCCCGGAACACGTGCTGCCGGAATACCTGGAATCCGTCGGCGTGCCGTACCACATCATCGAGCAGGACACCTATTCGGTGGTCAGCCGGGTGATCCCGGAAGGCAAGACCATGTGCTCGCTGTGCTCGCGCCTGCGCCGCGGCTCGCTGTACAGCTACGCGGAGCAGCACGGCTTCACCAGGATCGCGCTGGGCCATCACCGCGACGACATGGTGGCCACGTTCTTCCTCAACCTGTTCTTCCACGCCAAGCTGTCGGGCATGCCGCCGAAGCTGCGCTCGGACGACGGCAAGCACGTGGTGATCCGCCCGCTGGCCTACGTGCGCGAAAACGACATCGCCGACTACGCCGAAGCACGGCAATTCCCCATCATTCCCTGCAACCTGTGCGGCAGCCAGGAAAACCTGCAACGCAAGCAGGTGCAGAAGATGATGGCGCAATGGGAACGCGAAACGCCGGGCCGCATCGAGCAGATCGCGCGCGCGCTGGCCGACGTGCGCCCCTCGCAACTGGCCGACCCCAGGCTTTTCGACTTCATGGCCCTGGGCCGCACGGGCGATGCGCCGCCGCCCGACGCCCGCGCCTGGCTAAAAGGAAACACGGAAGAAAACCAAGGGGCGGCGGAGTAGGACAACGACAATCCCGCTTCCGCAACTCCCGCTTTTGCTTCCCCCCCCCTACCTCTACCCCTCACGGATTTTCGATGTTCTTCCGCAACCTCACATTTTTCCGCTTCCCCTCCACCCTCGATTTCTCCCAGTTGGACGAACTGCTGCCCGAAGCCGCGCTGAAGCCGGTCGGACCGCTGGAGCTGTCCTCGCGCGGCTTCATCTCGCCGTTCGGACGCAACGAAGAAAACCTGTCGCACCGCATCAGCAACGCGATCTGGCTGGCCGTGGGCGGCGAAGACAAGATCCTGCCCTCGGCCGTGGTCAACGACCTGCTGGCCAAGAAGCTGGACGAGATCGAGGAAAGGGAAGGCCGCAAGCCGGGTGGCCGCACCCGCAAGCGGTTGAAGGACGACCTGCTGCACGAACTGCTGCCGCGCGCATTCGTCCGCCCCACCCGCACTGATGCACTACTGGACCTGGAACACGGCTTCGTCGCGGTGGACACCTCCTCGCGCAAGAACGCCGAAGCCGTTGTATCGGAAATCCGCCGCGCTCTGGGCAGTTTCCCGGCCTTGCCGTTGAATGCCGAAGTGGCTCCCCGTTCCGTGCTGACCGGCTGGATTGCCGGTGAACCGCTGCCGGATGGCCTGTCGCTGGGCGAGGAATGCGAGCTGAAGGATGCGATGGACGGCGGCGCGGTGGTCAAGTGCCAGCACCAGGAATTGCAGAGCGACGAAATCGCCAAGCACCTGGAAGCCGGCAAGCAGGTCACCCGCCTGGCGCTGACCCTGGACGATCATCTTTCGTTCGTATTGGGCGAAGACCTGGTGGTGCGCAAGCTGAAGTTCCTGGAAGGCGCGGTGGACCAGCTGGAAAGCACCGAGCGCGACGACCTGCGCGCCGAACTCGATGCCCGCTTCGCCCTACTAAGCGGCGAGGTGCGGCGGTTGTTCGCGGTGCTGGAAACCGCGCTGAAACTCAGCCGCGCGGAAAACTGACATGGCCTGCACGGCCGGGCGCTAGAATCGCCACATGCCCGGCCTGCTCCACCGCCTGATCGCCCCCAAGCCAAGCGGCACGGTGCGCGACAACCTCGCATTCACGCTGCCGGACGGCCGCAACATCGAGGTCTTGCGCGTGCGCGATCCGCGCGCGCGACGACTCAAGCTGAGCGTGGACGAACGCGGCGCGCGCCTGACCCTGCCGATGCGCGCCAGCCTGGTGTCCGGCGAACGCTTCCTGCACCAGCATCGCGAATGGCTGGCAGAACAGCTCTCGCATCATGCCGGCAATGGCCATGGCGAGGGCCTGATCCGCCACCGGACCCGCACCCTGCCATTGCGCGGGCAAACCCTGCCTTTGGTCTGGCAGGAAGGACGCTTCGCGCGCATCGGGCAGATCGACGGGCAACTGTGCTTCGACGCGCCGGCGCGCACCAGCGACGCCGCGCTGCGGCGCACCTTGCGCGCCTGGTATGAAGCCGAAGCGCGTGCCGACATCGGACGCCAGCTGCCGAAATACCTCTCCGGCCTGCCGCTCGCACCTGCGCGCTTCCGGCTGAAGATGATGTCGTCGCAATGGGGTTCGCTGAGTCCGGACGGCTCGCTGACACTGGACCTGTCACTGGTCCTGGCCCGGCCCTCGGCATTCGAATACGTGCTGGTCCACGAACTTTGCCACCTGATCCACGCCAACCACTCTCCGGCGTTCTGGCGCGAAGTGGAAGCGCGTTTCCCCGCATGGCGCGATGAGCGCGAATATTTCCATGCCGAAGGACGCCGGCTCAAGGCCTGTCTGCGGGCGCTGCTCGAACACCGTGCGCCATCCTGAAAACATGCCTCACCTCACATAAAAAAGGCACACCTCAACGGATCTCCTTGCTTGTGTGAGTCAACTCATACAGGTTTTTTCGTGACCCCATAGACTCCCGTGCGCATTCATTGCAGGGAGCTTCATGATGGCCACCACCCGACCGCAACGCACTTCGTTCGACCCCTGGTCGCGCGCTGAACCCGGCCACTCGCATGCAACGGCGTCCCCTGCATACGTCACCGAGCAGGGGCGTGAACGCGTCGACCCATGGGAAAACCCCTCCACCCGTCATCCGCGCGCGAACGTTCCGCCTGCCCCCGCGCCGCTGCGCCTGCTGAAGCCGCGGGAACCCGCCACCGTCATCGCCGCACGTCGCATGCTGATGTACAGGAAGGGACTCCTGCCCAACGACGTCGAAAAACTTGCCGGCAATCGCAAGCGCATGGCCCTGCAAAAGCATTGGTGGCAGCACGCCAGGCGGATCGGTCCACTGCTTGCCGGCGGATTCCTGGCCGCCCTCGCGGGGAGCCTGACAGATCTCCTGCCGCTGCTTCTGGCCGGATACCTGATCGCACTCTCCGGACTGGTGCTGGGTTGCGCCGCCCTGGCGATGGGCATTTCGATCTTCAGGAAGCCATTGACGCACTTTTACTGGCGCGAAGAACTCCCGGCGACACCGCAAGAAGTTGCCGCGCTTTCCGAAGCCGCCCGCCAGCATCCCGAACTGAAACAGATCATTGCCGGCTGGTGGAGCGATCCCGCCCCGTTGCGCAAACGCGACGTGGTGATGGCGCAAGACTTCCTGGAGGCCGTGCGGGACGCCGCCTGAGCCGCATTCCGTTTCGTAACCCGTCCGTCCGCGAAAACCACTGCCGCGACCCAAGCCCGGCGCATCGCCCATCAGAGCAGTGACAGCCACGCCGCCGCTTGCCCGATCGGGCAAGCCGACTTCGCCCCATGCCAAGAACGGTCTTGGGCCTCGATCGGATTTCACGGCAAGGCACGATCCCGGACCGGGATCGTGCCTTCAGTGGGCAAGCAAGGATCCGTCCTGGGCGGTGAAGAAATCGCCAATGGCTGCCGCCACCGCGGCAGGGTCTTCCATGTGCAGGTGATGCGTGCCATCGATCACCCGCAGGCTGCCCCTCGGCAGCAACGCGGCACGGCGCGAACGCAACGGTTCCGGAAAGTAGGACTGCGGCGGATCGGCGTAGATGACCCGCGTCGGGCACTCGATGCCGGCGACCAGATGCTCGATCTGCGCTTCGCTCAAGCGCTGCGGCGTCGGCAGGGTCAGGCGCGGATCGCTGCTCCAGACATGGCCGCCCTGCACGGGCTTTACGCCGCGCTCCACCAGCAAGCGTGAAGCCGGCTCGCTCAGCTGATTGGCCTTCATTCTGGCCCGCACCGCCACGGCGATGTCCGGGAACACGCGCAACGATTTGCCGGACAGGGCCCGCGAAGCCGCGATGGCTTCGCGCCAGCGCTCCGCCGTGCGCTCCACGCTTTCGGACAGGGCGCCCAAGGCCTCTATCGCCACCAGCCGATCCACGCGCTGCGGCGCCGACACCGCCATCAAACTGGCGATGCCCGCTCCCATCGAATGGCCCAGCAGGGAAAAGCGCTCCCAACCCAGGGCATCGGCCACGTCCAGCAAGGCATTGATGGCGGTGGCGGCGGTGTATTCGGCGCCCGGCGGCAAGTGGGCGCTTTGCCCATGGCCGGGCAAATCGGGGATCACCAGGTCCAGCGGCGGCAAGTGCGCGGCCAGCGGGACAAAACTGGCGGCATTGTCCAGCCAGCCGTGCAGGGCCAGCACGGGCGTGCCGCCGCGCTGCCTGCTCCGCAGGCCGGCGATGCGGCCATACGGCAATTCGAGCTCGAACGGTTGCAGGTTCAAGGCGAAGCGACCCCGGGCATGCCGACATGCCGGCGCGCGAGGTCGGCCAGCGCCCGCGCATGGGCCGGCGTGTCGTTCAGGCAGGGGACATAGCGCAGTTCGCCGCCGCGGTGCGCGAAACGCTCCGCCAATCCGATGCCGATTTCCTCCAGCGTCTCCAGGCAATCCACCGAGAAGCCGGGGCAGACCACGTCGACCCGGCGCACGCCTTCGTCGGCCAGCCGTTCCAGCGTGGCATCGGTGGCCGGCTCCAGCCAGCGCTCCCGGCCGAAACGCGACTGGTAGGTCATCGTCCATTCGTCCTCGCGCAGTCCCAGCGCTGCAACGATGGCGCGGGTGCTGGCTTCGCAGCGCTGCGGATACGGGTCGCCGGCATCGGCCACCCGCTGTGGCAGGCCATGGTAGGAAAACAGCAGGATGCGGCCACGGCCATGGTGTCGCCAGTGCGTGCGGATCGAGGCGGCCACCGCTTCCACCCAACCGGGATCGACCGGATAGTCCTCGATCAGTTCCACCGTCATGCCCTGCGCGGCAGCACCGGCCTCACGCTCCAGCAGATCGGAAACCGATGCCGTGGTGGTGGTCGAATACTGTGGATACAGCGGCAACGCCACCACCCGGCGGATGCCTTCGGCCCGCAGTTGCTCCAGCACCGCCGGCAGCGCCGGCCGGCCGTAGCGCATGGCATGGACCACGCGCCACTCCGGCAGCAGGGGTTGCATGGCCTCGGCCAGTCGCCGGGTATGGACCGCCAGCGGCGAACCCTCCGGCAACCAGACTTGCGCGTACTTTTCCGCCGCGCGCGGACCGCGCAGCGGCAGGATCACGCCATGCAGCAGCGGCCACCAGAGCAGGCGCGGAATGGCGACCACGCGCGGATCGCCGAGGAATTCGCCCAGATAGCGCCGCACCGCGTGGGCGGTGGGGGCCTCGGGCGTGCCTAGATTGACCGCGACCAGCGCGGTATCGGGTGCGTGGGGCATGCGCACATGATGACAGAAGCGCGGCACTCCCCGCCCATCCGCGCCAACTCATCGGCGATTCACGCTGGCCGCTCTAGGCTGAAGTTTCATACGCTTGCCCGCTGTTCCTGTCCTGCTGCCTTGGGAGTTCGCCATGTCCCGTTTGCCGTCGCTTTCCCTGACGTTGTTCGCCGTGCTGTTCGCGGGCCAGGCGCTGGCCGGGCCGAAGGAAGACCAGCGCGCCACCGACGCCGTGCGCGTGCTCAATGAAATCCAGAACATCCCCGAAGCCGGCATTCCCGACAAGCTGCTGGACGAAGGCAAGGCGATCATCGTGGTGCCGGACACCATCAAGGCCGGCCTGGTACTGGGCGGTCGCCGCGGCCACGGGCTCATGTCGGTGAAGAACGCGGACGGCACCTGGTCCAACCCGGTATTCGTCAAGCTCACCGGTGGCAGCATCGGCTTCCAGGCCGGCGTGCAGTCGTCCGACGTGGTGCTGGTGTTCCGCAACGACCGCAGCCTGGATTCCATCGTCAACGGCAAGTTCACCCTGGGCGCCGATGCCGGCGTGGCCGCCGGCCCGGTGGGCCGCAACGCCGCCGCCGCCACCGATGGCCAGCTGAAGGCGGAAATCTGGTCGTGGTCGCGCGCGCGCGGCCTGTTCGCCGGCGTCGCCCTCGACGGCGCGGTGCTGCAGATCGACGACAAGGCCAATGCCGATGTCTACGGCGGCACCGCGACACCGCGCGCCATCTTCGAGAACCGCGCCGGTACCCCGTCGGCGGCGGTAACGGGCTTCCGCGACCAGCTGGAAGAAGCCACCGCCATTGCCCGCAACGCGCGCAGCGGCCAGGCACAGCCCGCGCCCGCCTCCCCGCCAGCCGCGACGACCCAGCCTGCTGCCGTGCCGCAGACCCAGGGCTTCCAGCCCCTGGCCGATGAAGAAGTGAAGACCGAGCCGCTGGACGGCACTCCGTAAGACGATGTCCGCCACATGAGGCACGGCCTTCCCCATTTCGGCGCCGGAATGCGGGGGTGCGCTATCCTGAGCGTCCTGATCATCAATTCGTGAGCACACCATGGGCGGTTTGAGCATCTGGCATTGGATCATCGTGCTGGTGGTCGTCTTGCTGGTCTTCGGCACCAAGCGCCTGCGCAGCGCCGGCAAGGACCTGGGCGAAGCGGTCAAGGGCTTCAAGGAAGGCATGAAGGACGAGGACAAGCCCGCCGGCCAGCTGGGCGACCAGTCACGCAGCGACGAAACCGGCGCCACCCGCAAAGAAAACGAGCGCGACGCCGGCTGAGCCGGCGGCTTCCCTGTCGCCATGTTCGATATCGGTTTCACCGAACTGCTGGTCATCGCGGTGGTCGCCCTGATCGTGCTGGGGCCGGAGCGCCTGCCCAAGGCCGCGCGCTTCACCGGCCTGTGGGTGCGCCGCGCCCGCGCGCAGTGGCATTCGGTCCGCGACGAGCTGGAACGCGAACTGGCGGCCGAGGAAATCAAGCGCAACCTGGAGCAGGCCAAGTCCGCCATGCGCGAAGCCGAACAGGCCGTGCACGAAGGCAGCCGGAAAGCGCAGCGCGAATTCGACGAACTGCACGATGCCGTGACCTCCACCGAATCCCGCGACGACACACCCGTGACCGGGTCTCCTGCCAGCGAGGCTTCTGCCGACGATGCGGAAAACAGCGACAGGCAGCGCAGTGACTGAGCCGGAAGCCGAAGCCAGCCTGATCGACCACCTGATCGAACTGCGCAGCCGCGTGATGCGCGGCCTGGCCGGGCTGGGCATCGTGCTGCTGCTGTTGCTGCCGTTCGCCAACAAGCTGTACGGACTGCTGGCACGACCCTTGCTGGGCAAGCTGCCGGAACACAGCCAGATGATCGCGGTGGAAGTGGCCTCGCCGTTCTTCGCGCCGGTCAAGCTGGCGTTCTTCGTGGCGCTGTTCATCAGCATGCCGTGGCTGCTGTACCAGGCCTGGGCCTTCGTCGCGCCGGGCCTGTACAAGCGCGAGAAGAAGCTCGCCCTGCCGTTGTTGGTCTCCGCCATCACGCTGTTCTACGCGGGCTGCGCGTTCGCGTTCTACATCGTGCTGCCGATGGTGTTCGGCTTCCTGGTCAAGGTCACGCCCGATGGCGTGACCATGATGACCGACATCAACGCCTACCTGGATTTCGTGCTGGTGATCTTCCTGGCCTTCGGGCTGAGCTTCCAGTTGCCGGTGGCGCTGGTGATCCTGGTGATGTTGGGCTGGGTCACGCCAGACCAGCTCCGGGAATCGCGCGGCTACGCCATCGTCGGCATCTTCGTGCTGGCCGCCGTCATCACCCCGCCGGACGTGATCTCGCAGTTGTTGCTGGCCATTCCCATGTGCCTGCTGTACGAGGCCGGCATCCTTGCCGCCAAGACGGTGAGGCCGCGCGACGCGGACGATCCGCCGCCCGCCTGATGTTTCCTTGTCACTGCGGGAAAGCGTGGACCGACCACGCAACCAATCACCCCCTGTAGGAGCGGCCCTTGGCCGCGAGGGGCTTTACCGCGGAAGGCGATCGCGGCCAAGGGCCGCTCCTACAGGGAGAATGCCAGACGGCCGGGATCAAACCTCGATCTGTGCCGGCGCCTGAGCAGCCGCCGACACGTCCACCGTGCCCAGCACCTGCTGCCACGCGCGATACACCGCGCCCGCCAGCACCGGCGTCAGCACCGCCATCAACGCCAGTTGCCCGACCATCAATCCGAATGCCGGCCCGGCGATGAGTTGCACCACCAATGCCAGCAGCTGCACGACGAAAAAGATGGCGAACACGGCCACGAACGTCAGCAGCATGAACACCAGCATCGCCGGCAGGTTGCGCAGTGAAGCGCGAAAACTGGTGCCCAGCGCATCAAGCCCGGAACGCCCGGAGAACAGGATCTGCGGCACCGACAGGAAGATGAAGAACACCACCACCGGCACGGTGGCCAGCATGCACAGCATCCACAGGAACAGGCGGCCCACCGGCAGTGCGCCCAGCAACGCCGGATCCGGCTGGCCTCCGGCCTCGGCAATGGCCTGCAACTCCACGCTGACTTCCATCACCTTCTGCAATTGCCCCGGCCCCACCAGCACCAGCAGCAGCACGCCCAGCACCAGGCCGCTCACCAGTTGCGGCAGCAAGGTAGCCAGCAGCGCCAGCGGCTGTCCGCTGCGCAAACCCCGGAACAGATGCTCCGGTTGCGCCGGACGCCCCTGGTCCACTTCGCGCACCGCCCACAGCAGGCCGGCGAACAGGAACGGTCCCAGCAAGGCCAATGCCAGCTGCAACACCATGCCCAGTGTGGGATTCAGGCCGGCACTGAACAGCGCAAGCAGGGACAGCAGGCCCCAGCCCAGCCCCAGCAAGCCCAGGCCCGCGGGCGCCTTGCGCAGCAGCGCAAACCCGCCCAGCAGCCACTCCGCGCCGGCTCCGGGCGGGACCTTGTTGATATTCGGCATCGGTTTTTTGTCCTGGAAAAGGGAAGCCGCTTCGCTCAGCGCGCATGCACCCGGCGGGCGTGCCCCACGAAACGCCGCAACAGTTTGCGGGCTTGCGGCGCCGCCGTCACGTTCCGAGCGATGGTCTTCGGGCAACGGCCCTCGCTGCGCAGGTGTTCCTGCCGGGCGATGATGTAACCACGCATGTGGTGGGTGGCGAATTCCGGGTGGAACTGCACGCCCCAGGCATGCTCGCGCCAGCGGAAGGCGTGGCAGTTGTCCTGTTCGGATTTCGCCAGCACGGTGGCGCCCTCGGGCGGGCGCAGCACGGTCTGCACGTGGGTGGCATGGGCGATGAACTTCGCCGGCAGGGCGGAGAACAGCGGGTCTTCCGCCGCGTGGTCGTGCAGGTCGATGGCGACCGTGCCGGATTCGCGCCCGGTCGGGTTGTCGGCCACCTCGCCGCCCAGCGCGTGCGCCAGCAGCTGGTGGCCGTAGCAGATGCCCAGCGTTGGCGTGCCGTCGTGCACGGCATCGCACAGCCAATCGGCGCTGCGTTCGCTCCACTCCGCGCGGTCGGTGACGAAGGCCGCCGACCCGGTGACGATGACGCCCGCAAAACCGTTGCGCCGGGGCAGCCGGCCGCCCTGTTCGACATTGACCGTCACCGTGTCCTGCGCTTCCAGTCCGGCGGCCACGCGGATCCAGTGCGGGAACCCGCCATAGCGGCGCAACGAGCGCAGCGGCTGTCCGGTTTCGACGATCAGGAACGGGGCGTTGGCGGGGGCGTTCACGGCTGAAACAAAGGCGTGGCAAGGGTTCGGTCTTATACTAGCCCGCTTTGTCGCAGTGCACACAAGAGCCGCAATGAACGCTCCGACCTTCCAGGGACTCATCCAGACCCTCAACCAATACTGGGCCGAACAGGGCTGCGTGCTGATCCAGCCGCTGGACCTGGAAGTCGGCGCCGGCACCTTCCACCCGGCCACCTTCCTGCGCGCGTTGGGTCCGGAGTCGTGGAACGCCGCCTACGTGCAACCGAGCCGCCGTCCCACCGATGGCCGCTACGGTGAGAACCCCAACCGCTTGCAGCGCTACTACCAGTACCAGGTGGTGATGAAGCCCAATCCGGACAACTTCCAGGAGCTGTATCTCAACTCCTTGAAAGCATTGGGAATAGACCCACAGGTGCACGACCTGCGCTTCGTCGAGGACAACTGGGAATCACCCACCCTGGGCGCCTGGGGACTGGGCTGGGAGGTCTGGTTGAACGGCATGGAGGTCACCCAGTTCACCTATTTCCAGCAGGCCGGCGGACTGGAATGTCGCCCGGTGCTGGGCGAAATCACCTACGGCCTGGAGCGCCTCTGCATGTATCTGCAGAACGTGGACAACGTCTACGACCTGATCTGGACCGTCGGTCCGCAGGGGCCCGTCACCTACGGCGACGTGTACCACCAGAACGAAGTCGAGCAGAGTACCTACAATTTCGAATATGCAGATGTCGAAGTGTTATTTAAGCGCTTCGACGAATGCGAGCGCGAAGCCGTGAAATTGGTCGAAACCGGCCTTCCGCTGCCCGCCTACGAACAGGTCTGCAAGGCCAGCCACAGCTTCAACCTGCTGGACGCGCGCCGCGCCATCGGCGTCACCGAGCGCCAGCGCTACATCCTGCGCGTGCGCGCCCTGGCGCAGGCGGTGGCCAAACTCTACGAAGCCAAGCGCCTGCAAGCCGTGGCCGGACAGGAGGCCGCAGCATGAACACGCAACCGCTGCTGATCGAACTGGGCACCGAGGAACTGCCGGTCAAGGCGCTGCCGGGACTGGCGCAGGCATTCTTCGACAATGTCATCGCGGCGCTGGAAAAGCGCGGCGTGTCCGTGGACCGCGGCGATGCCAAGCCGCTGCACACCCCGCGCCGGCTGGCCGTGCTGCTGCCGGGCGTGGCGGCCGAACAACCGGAACAGGCTTCCGAAGTGCTCGGCCCCTACCTGAACATCGCGCTGGATGCCGAAGGCCAGCCGACCCGCGCCTTGCAAGGCTTCGCCGCCAAGGCGGGCATCGACTGGACGCAGCTGGAACGCAGCACCGACGCCAAGGGCGAGCGCTTCGTGCACCGTTCGGTCACGCCGGGCGCGCGCACCGCGACGCTGCTGCCGGACGTGTTGCGCGAGGCGCTGGCCGGCATGCCCATCCCCAAGCCGATGCGCTGGGGCGATCACGACTACGCCTTCGCCCGTCCCGTGCATTGGCTGGTGCTTCTGTTCGGCAACGAGGTGGTGGAAGCCGAGGTGCTGGGCGTGCGCAGCGACCGCATGAGCCGCGGCCACCGTTTCGAACACGACAAGCCGGTGTGGATCGGCCAACCCGGCGACTACGTGGACGCGCTGCGTGGCGCGCGCGTGCTGGTGGACCCCGACGAGCGCCGCGCGCGCATCGTGCACGGGGCCGAACAGGCCGCCCGGCAGGCCGGCGGCAGCGCGCGCATCACCGACGACAACCTGGAACAGGTGGTGTGCCTGACCGAATGGCCGGCGGCGGTGCTGTGCGGCTTCGAGCCGGAGTTCCTCGCGGTGCCGCAGGAAGCGTTGATCGAGACGATGGAGATCAACCAGAAGTTCTTCCCGGTGCTGGACGATGCCGGTCGCCTGACCGAACACTTCATCGGCACCGCCAACATCGAGTCGAAGGACGTGGCCGAAGTCAGCAAGGGCTACGAACGCGTGATCCGCCCGCGCTTCGCCGACGCCAAGTTCTTCTTCGACGAAGACCTGAAGCAGGGCCTGGAGTCGATGAACGACGGCCTGAAGACCGTCACCTACCAGGCCAGGCTGGGCAGCGTGGCCGACAAGGTGGCGCGCGTGGCCGCGCTGGCCGAAACCATCGCCGCGCAGGTGGGTGCCGATCCGGCGCAGGCGCGCCGTGCGGCGGAACTGGCCAAGGCCGACCTGCAATCGCGCATGGTCAACGAATTCCCGGAACTGCAGGGCATCGCCGGCCGCCACTACGCCATCGCCGCGGGCGAGCCGAAGGAGATCGCGCTGGCGATCGACGAGGCCTACCAGCCACGTTTCGCCGGCGACGACATCGCCCTGTCGCCGCTGGGCAAGGTGCTGGCGATCGCGGAGCGGCTGGACACGCTGGCCGGCGGTTTCGCCGCAGGACTGAAGCCGACCGGCAACAAGGATCCGTTTGCGCTGCGAAGGAATGCGTTGGGATTAGCAAGGACGGTGATCGAAAGTGGGTTCGATCTGGACTTCTACGACCTGCTGCTGAAAGCACTTGAAAGCGAGAGTGTTGGCGAGGCTTTGCGGCAACTTCACAGCAGTGAAAATCACCAGGTTTGGCCACAGGAAATCCCATTGCTTGTGGACAACCAAGCGATGGAGATTCACGAATTCACAATGGAACGCCTACGCGGCTACTACGCCGACAAGGGCGTGCCGGCCACGCACTTCAACGCGGTCGCCGAACTGAAGCCAGCGTCGCTGTACGACTTCGACACCCGCCTGGACGCCATCGGCACCTTCGCCGCGTTTCCGGAAGCCGAGGCGCTGGCCGCCGCCAACAAGCGCATCGGCAACATCCTGAAGAAGGCCGACATCGAGATCCCGGCGATGGAAGACCCCGCGCTGTTCGCCGAACCCGCCGAGCGGGCGCTGGGCGAAGCGGTGGAAGCGGCGCTGGACGACACCACCGCCGCCCTGCACCGGCACGACTACGTGGCCGTGCTCAACCGGCTGGCGCGAGTGCGCCCGCAGGTCGACGCCTTCTTCGACGCGGTGATGGTCAACGCCGACGACGCGGCCATCCGCGCCAACCGCTTGGCCCTGCTCAAGCGCCTGGCCGACCGTTTCCGGGCCGTGGCTGCTATCGAACACCTGTCCAACTGACACAACACCCTGCCTGTAGGAGCGGCCCTTGGCCGCGACAGGCTTTCACGGTAAAGCCCGATCGCGGCCAAGGGCCGCTCCTACAGGATGTTGTGTGAACATTGCCTGCTTCGATGCGTTGCAGGCACGAAATTTTCTTCGCCTCCCCCGCGCGGTTTCCACCGCCGCCCGGTATCCTGCGCGAATGCGCTTGCTACTCACATTTGCCTCCGCCTGCCTGCTGCTGCTCATGGCCGGCAATGCACAGGCCGCTGCCACCGTCGACAAGGTGGTCGTCACCGGGCTCGACAACGAGCAGATGCGGTTGAACGTGGAGCTGGCGTTGTCGCTGAACAACGAGGCCGGCAAGCTGCTGGGCGAATCCCGGCTGGAATTCCTGCTCCGCGAGGCCGTGGCCGAAACCCGCGAGGCACTGGAGCCGTTCGGTTACTACTCGCCGGAAATCACCGTGGACGCGCCGCGCACGGGCGGCAACGGCGACCGGCTGACCGTCACCGTCCACGTCGCCCCCGGCGACCCGGTGCTGATCCGCGAGTCGAACCTGGAAATGCAGGGACAGGCCGAAGACGACCCGTATTTGCAGGAAGACCTGGATGCCTTCCGCCCGCAGGTCGGCGAGGTGCTGGACCATACCCTCTACGAAGCCAGCAAGACCCGGATCATGCGCCGGCTGGCCGAACGCGGCTACCTGGACGCCGACGCCATCCGCCAGCGGGTGGAGGTCACCCGCGCCGACCATGCCGCCGACATCTTCCTGACCTGGGCCAGCGGCATCCGCTACGACATGGGGCCCACCGAGTTCCACCAGGAGTTCTTCAACCCCGGCCTGCTCGACAAGCTGGTGACCTGGGAGCAGGGCAGCTATTTCCACCAGGGCAAGCTGGACCGCCTGCGCGAATCGCTGGTGGCGCTGGACTATTTCAGCCTGATCGACATCCGCCCGGACCCCGAGCGTGCGGTGGACGGCGAAGTGCCCATCGACGTGCACCTGTCGCTGGCCCCGCGCAGCATCTACACGGTGGGCCTGCGCTACGGCAGCGACACCGGCGCCGGCGTGCGCCTGGGGCTGGAGCGGCGCTACGTGAACCGGCGCGGCCACAAGCTGCTGGCGGAACTGGACTGGGCGGACAAGCGCAAGACCTTCACCACCATCTACCGGGTGCCGGCGTTCCTGTGGCTGGATGGCTGGTACACCGCCGCCGCGCAGGGCCTGGACGAGCAGACCGACTACATCGACATCACCAACCTGCAACTGATCGCCAGCCGCAGCGGCGAGATAAACGAGCACTGGCGGGTGGTGGCCTCGCTGAACTTCCTGCGCGAACGCTGGAGCTACGGCGCTTCGGATTTCATGGGCAACAAGATCTACCAGTACGCCACCCTCACCTATCCGGAATTGCGCGGCGAATACTTCGGCGTGGACGACCGCCTGTTCCCGCGGCGCGGCGTCAGCGGCCAGTTGTCGTTGCGCGGCGGCGTGGAAGGCGCCGGCTCGGATGCCAGTTTCGGCCAGGTGTACACGCATTTGCGCTGGTTCCTGTCGCCGGGCCAGAACAGCCGCCTGCTGCTGCGCGGCGAGGCCGGTACCAGCTTCACCGGCGATCTGTTCGGCATGCCGCCCTCGCTGCGCTATTACGCCGGTGGCGACCGCAGCATCCGCGGCTATGGTTTGCGTGAGGTCGGACCGCGCACCGTGGAAGACTTTGCCATCGGCGCCAAGCACCTGATCACCGGCAGCGTGGAGTACGAGTACTACCTGCCCGGCAGTGACCTGTGGGGCGGGCAATGGGGCATGGCCGGCTTCGTGGATACCGGCAGCGCCTTCGACGACACCCCGGACTGGCATACCGGCGTCGGCATCGGCTTCCGCTGGAAGTCGCCGGTGGGGCCGGTCCGCATCGACATCGCCCGCGGCCTGAACGATCCGGATTCCGCCTTCCAGATCTACCTGAACATCGGGGCCGACCTGTGAGCGCGGCAGGCACGGAAACACCGGCCCCGCCACGACGCAGGCGCTGGAAGCGCTGGCTGGGATGGTCCCTGCTGGGATTGCTGGGCCTGCTCATCGCGCTGTTCTACTGGCTGCTGCAGACCGCCAGCGGGCGCGATGCGCTGCTGCACCAGATCGTCGTCCGCCTGCCCGACGAAGCCGCGCTGAGCTGGGACAAGGTGGAAGGCCCGCTGGCCGGCCCGCTGACCCTGCATGGCGTCGACTTCCACTGGGAGCAGATCCATTTCAGCGCCGAGCGCCTGTACCTGGACCCGGACCTGCGGCCCTTCTCGCTGCTGGGCCGGCGCCTGCGGCTGGACCGGCTGGAAATCGACAACGCCACGCTCGAGCTGCCGCCGTCCACCGACAAGCCTTTCGAGCTCCCGCACTGGCCGGATGTGCTGCCCGACATCGTCATGCCGCTGACCGTGCAATCCGACCACGTGGCGGTCAACGGATTGCGCGTCTCCCGCGCCGGCGAACCGCTGATCGACATCCGCCAGGCCCAGGGCGGGCTGGAACTGGGTCCCGGCCACGTGCATGCCGAACAGTTGGTGATCCACAGCGACCGCGGCCGCTTCAGCCTGCATGGCAGCTATTCGCCGCGCAGGAACTACCGCACCGACCTGGTCGCCACCGCCGTGTTCCCGGCCGAACCCGGACAAGCGCCCGCGCGGCTGGGGCTGGTGGCGCGCGGCAACCAGAACCACATGGTCATGGCGCTGTCGGGCAACGCCCCGGAACCAGTGCAGGCCACCTTCACGCTGAGCGGCCGGAACAACCCAGACTGGCAACTCATCGCGCATGCCGAATCCTTCGATCCGGCGCGGCTGGGCCTGGCGGAAACGTCCACGCCGCTGACCTTCGAACTGAACGCCAACGGCAACCGTGGCCGCATGAATCTCCAGGGCCGGATCGATCATGCCGGCCAGACCTTCGTCATCGAGCCTTCGCAGTTGGAAATCGCCGGGCAGGTGCTGACGGTGGAATCGCTGGCGGTCCGCGCCTTCGACGGACTGACCACGCTCACCGGCAAGGCCGATTTCAGCGACAGCGAAAACCCCGTCTTCGACTTCGACGCGCAGGCGCGCGGACTGCGCTGGGGCGAAGATGCCGCCAGCGCGATCGGCGCCGACGCCGACGTGGTGCTGGCCGGTGAACTGCAGGCGTGGACGGCCAGCGGCCAGGCAAGGCTGAGCCGCGCCAACGACACCGCCACGCTCACCTTCGACATGGCGGGCGACGCCGAACAGGCCACGCTGTCGCAACTGCAAGCGCGCATGCCCACCGGCACGCTGGATGCCAGCGGCGAGCTGGGCTGGGTGCCGCGGCTGCACTGGAACCTCCAGGCGCAGCTGGCCGGGTTCGATCCTGGCTACTTCGCGCCCGGCTGGGACGGACAGATATCCGGCGAGTTTTCCAGCCAGGGCCAGGCGAGGCCGGAAGGCGGCTACACCGCCACCCTCGACGTGCCGGTGTTGCGCGGCCAATTGCGCGACCGCCCGCTGGACGCGCAGGGCCGGTTCGCGCTGGAAGGCCGGCAAGGCAGCGGCGACCTGCAACTGCGGATCGGCCAGAGCCGGGTGGCCGCGCAGGGCCGCATCGGCGACGCGCTGGACATCAAGGCCTCGTTCGAACCGCTGCGGCTGGACGACCTGCTGCCCGGAGCCGAAGGCACCATCAGCGGACACCTTCACCTCAACGGCCCGCGCGCCACCCCCAACCTGGACGCGGTGGACCTGTCCGGCACCGGACTGGCGTGGAACGAATGGAGCGCGAAAACGCTGAGCGTGAACGGCCGCCTGCCCTGGCGCGGGCAGAACGGACAACTGGCGGTGCGCGGCAGCGATCTGCAAGCCGGCATCGCGCTGGACAGCCTGCGGCTGGATATCGGAGGTTCGATCGAGAACCTGCGCGTGGACGGCACCGCCAGCGGTCCGCTGGGCAAGACCTCGCTGACCGGCCAGATCGGCCGCCACGGCGACAACTGGCGCGGGCAAGTGGACGCGCTGCAACTCGCGCTGGACCCGGGCAGCACCTGGACCCTGCAACAACCGGCGCGCTTCGCGCAGCAGGGCAATGCCTGGACCCTTTCGCAAACCTGCCTGTCTTCGTCCGCCGGCGGCCAGCTTTGCGCCAGCGCCGACTGGCCGCGCCAGGGCGTGGCGTTCGAAGGCAACGGGCTTCCGCTGGCCCTGGTGGAGCCGTGGCTGCCCGCGGACAGCGCCGGGCGCGAGATGAAGGTGCGCGGCGCCATCGACCTGGAAGGCCGCATCCGCCCGCAAGGCGGGCGCTGGCAGGGCAACATGCAGGTGACCTCCAGCGAGGGCGGCCTGCGGCTGGGCGTCAGCGGTCGCCGCGAATTGATCACCTATGGCGGCTTCGGGCTGGACGTGGCCTTCGATCCGAGCCGCATCGAATTCGCCCTGGGCGCCGACCTCAACGGCAGCGGCCGCGTGGACGCGCGGCTGGCGACGGGCTGGGAAGACGATGCCGCGGTGTCGGGCGAACTTCGCCTCAACACCGACCGCGTGTTCTGGCTGGAACTGTTCTCGCCCGACCTGGTGCGTCCGCAGGGCAGCCTGGACGTCAACCTGACCGTTTCCGGCACCCGCGCGCAACCGCTGCTCGGCGGCCATGCCAGCCTCACCGACTTCACCAGCGAAATGCCGGCCATGGGCATCACGCTGACGGACGGCCAGTTGCGCCTGGACGCGCAGCCGGACGGCTCCGCGCGCATCACCGGTTCGGTGCGTTCCGGCGAGGGCGTGGTAACGGTGGACGGCACGCTGGGCTGGCGCGACACCGACACGCTGCTGGCGCTGAACATCCGCGGCGAGAACTTCCTGATTTCCGACACCCGCGAACTGCGCGCGGTGATCGATCCGGACATGCGGGTGGACTACAACCGCGCCACCGGCGTGGTCGGCGTCAACGGCCAGGTCACCGTGCCTTCGGCGCAACTGGACCTGGAGCGGCTGGACCAGGGCGTCTCGGCTTCGCCGGACGTGGTGGTACTGGACCCGGTGGATCCGGGGCGCACCGGCATCATTCCGCTGGACATCGACCTGGCGCTGGTGCTCAAGGACGATATCCGCATGAAGGGCTTCGGCCTGGAAGGCGCGCTGGACGGCGAACTGCGCGTGCGCGGACGCCCGGGCCGCGAGATGAGCGGCGACGGCGTGCTCAACGTGACCGGCGAATACACCGCCTACGGCCAGAACCTGAGCATCAGCCGCGGCCGGCTGCAGTGGAGCAACAGCCCCATCTCCGATCCGCGCATCGACGTGCGCGCCGAACGCCGCGTGGGCGACGTCACCGCCGGCGTGGACGTCAGTGGCCGCGCCAGCCAACCGACTGCGCGCGTGTGGTCCAACCCGGAAATGCCGCAGTCCGAAGCGATGTCCTACCTGGTGCTGGGCCGTTCGCTGGCCAGCGCCACCTCGCGCGAGAACCAGCAGATCAACGCCGCCTCCGCCGCGCTGTCGGCCGGCGTGGGCCTGCTGGGCTCGCAGATCGGCGCGCGGCTGGGGCTGGACGATGCCGGCATCATGCAATCGCGCGCACTGGGCGGCTCGGTGTTCGGCGTCGGCAAGTTCCTCTCGCCGCGCGTATACGTCGGCTATGGCGTCTCGATGATCGGCGAAGGCCAGGTGCTGATGCTCAAGTTCCTGCTGCAACGCGGCTTCGACGTGGAAATAGAATCCAGCACGCAAGAGACCCGGACTTCGATCAACTGGCGCAGGGAGCGGTGATTCGCCCGCATCATGCGGCGGCGCGACTGAACTCCTCGTACGCCGCCATCGCATTGGCGGCATACATCAACGAGGGGCCACCGCCCATGTAAACGGCGACGCCCAGCATTTCGCGGAACTCTTCCGGGGTTGCCCCCAGCCGCACCAATGCCTTGGCATGGAAACCCAGGCAGGCATCGCAACGCGCGGCCACGCCGATGGCCATGGCGATCAGCTCCTTGGTCTTTTCGTCCAGCGCGCCCGGCGCCATGGCGGCCTTGCTCAGCGCGCCGAAGCCCTGCATCACGTCGGCGTTGTGGGTACGCAGCGGCGTCAGGTTCTTCGACACATGGCGGGTCAGGTCGGTGTAGGAATCGATGGCGGACATGGTGCCTCCCTTGGTATTTGCATGGATGGGTGCGGAAACAGCAGCGCCGTTCAAACCTTGCGCGCCACCAGGTCGATCAGTGCGGACATGCCGCAGTGGCCTTCGCCTTCGTCGAGGACGTCATCGTGCGACGACAGGTGCAGCAACTCCATGCCGGCGAAGGCCTCGCGCAGCAAGGCTTCGGTGTACAGGTTTTCCACCTGCTTCGGTCCGCCGGTGGCGTAGACCAGTTGCTCGGGCCGGTAGCCCTGCAGGATCAGCAAGCCACCGGGTTTCAATGCCTGCCGCATGCCGGCGAACATCGCATCGCGCAACGCCGGACCGGCGAACTGGATGAAGATGGCCGCCACCACATCAAAACGCTCGTGGCCCCAGCCCCAATCGCCCAGGTCGGCCAGTTCGGTGGCAATGCGCACGCCACGCACGGCAGCCAGCTCGCGTGCCTTGTCCAGGCCGTTCTCTGACGCATCCACCGACAGCACGTTCAATCCTTGCTGCGCCAGCCACACGCCATTGCGGCCTTCGCCATCGGCCACTGCCAACACATGCATGCCCGCTTGCAGGCGGCGTGCCTGCGATGCAAGGAACGTATTGGGTGCCGTGCCGAACACGTATTCGCCGGTGTCGTAGCGCGTGTTCCAGCGCGCCGTGTCGGCTTTCGATTCGTTGGCAGTAGTCATGCGCGCTTCACCGGAAGTCCGTTGTCCGCCCACGCGGCCATGCCGCCATCGACGTTGACGTAGCGGCGCTGCGCATCCTTCGACAAGGCCCTCTGCGCCATGCGTGAACGCATGCCGCTCTGGCAGATCAGCAGCACTTCGCCGGCCTCCTGCGGCAGGCGCAGTGCCTCGATGGCGGCGGCGCCTTCGCTACGGATGCGGCCCAGCGGCACATGCCTGGCGGAAGGCGCGTGCCCGCCGTTGAACTCGCCGGTCTCGCGCACGTCCACCAGCGCCGCGCCGCGATTTATGCGCAACACGGCTTCCTGCGGTCCGATGCGTTCGCCCGCCGAACCGAACAACGATGTGAGGAATCCGATCATTTCGCCCGCCTCCTGCCTTTCCGCGGCTTCGGCGCGCAATAGATGCCGTGCAGGGTGTGGATCAACTGGAACGCCGGCCCCGGCGTCAGCGAATAGTGGATGGTCTGCGCCTCGCGCCGGGTCCGCACCAGCCCTTCCTCGCGCAGCAACGCCAGATGCTGCGACAGCGCCGACTGGCTCAGGTTCAGCATGGCGTTGAGTTCGCCCACCGAACGCTCGCCCTCGGCCAGCAGGCACAGGATCATCAGGCGCTTCTCGTTGGCCAGCGCCTTGAGCAGTTGTGCCGCGTCGCTGGCGTGGCCGCGCATGGCGGCCGGGTCGATGTCCAGGACGGCGGAATTGTCTTGCGTCTTCATTGCTTCTCGGTAGCTCCGGTGGTGACGGGCAGGCAGGCCTCGCGCCAGGCGGTGATGCCACCGGCCAGCGAGGACACCCGGCTGAAGCCCAGTTGCTGCAGGCTGGCGGTGGCCAGCGCCGCACGGCCGCCCGTCAGACAGTACAACACCAGCGGTCGCGTCTTCACCGACAGCGATTCACTGGCGACGCAGGCCATGGCCGGATGTGCCTCGATGCGGAATTCCAGCATGCCACGCGGCAGGTTGATGGCGCCGGGCAGGTGCCCGGCCGCGTACTCCTCTGGCTCGCGCACATCGATCAGCACGCGATCCTCCGCCATGGGCGCAGACGCCAGTTCAGCCGGGGAAAGTTCGCGGATGCGGCCACGCGCGGCGGCGACCAGGTCGTTCACGGTAAGGCTCATCGGGACATCCTTGAATTAATTCAGTTGACTCTAATATAAGTAGTTGCTAATTTAATTGCAAGCGCCGCAGGCACCCGCCTCCGGCAGCCCGCTTCCCGAACCCACTGGAGATAGCCATGAACCTCGACCGTACCGTCCTCGCCTTCGCCGGCGTGATGATCCTGCTGAGCGTTGCCCTCGTTCATTTCGTTTCGCCGTGGTGGCTGCTGTTCACCGCCTTCGTCGGCCTGAACATGCTGCAGGCCAGCCTCACCGGCTTCTGCCCGGCCGCCATGATCTTCCGCAAGCTGGGCATCGCCAGCGGGTGCGCCTTCAAGTGAACACGATGGGCAGCACCTTCCGCCGCACCGCATGGCCAGCCCTGCTGGCCGCATCGCTAACCGCCTGTGGCAACAGCGGCGATGCGCCACCCAGGGCCAGTGCCGGCAACCTGGAAACGCACGTCGTGGCGGCTCCCGAAGGCGGCCGCGGCAGGTACTGGGATGGCGTGGTGGAAGCCGAACGCCGGGCCACGCTGTCCGCGCAGACGCATGGCCGGGTGACCCGGGTGGAGCATGACGTCAATGATCGCGTGGCCGCCGGCACGGTGCTGCTGCGCTTGACCGCGGTGGAACAGCAGGCCGGCACGGATACGGCGCGCGCGCAGTTGCGCGCGACCGAAGCCGCTGCTGCCGAAGCGGACAGCCAGTACCGCCGCTTCGCCGCGCTGGCCGATGGCCAGTACGTGTCGAAGGCGCAGATCGACCAGGTCCGCGCCGCCCGCGATGCCGCCTTCGCCGCCCGCGACGCGGCGCGCGCGCAACTGGCGCAGGCCGGGCAGCAGACCGACTACACCGTGGTCCGCAGTCCCTACGCCGGCATCGTCAGTTCGCGCGACGTGGAGCCGGGCGAAAGCGTGAATCCGGGACAGCCGCTGATGACGGTGTTCGCGCCGGACGAGTTGCGCATCGAAGTGCGCGTGCCGCAGGCCGATGCCGACCGCATCCGCGCGCATCCCCGGGCCGTGGTCGCCTTCGCCGATGGCCGCCTGGTGGACGCCGCCGACGTGGTGGTGTTCCCCAGCGCCGACGCCGCCACCCACAGCGTGCCGGTGCGCGTCCGCCTGCCGGCGCTGGACCCGGCGCCGGTGCCGGGCGGCACCGCCAGGGTGCTGTTCCCCGCGGCGACCGGCGCGGCGCATCCGCGCATCCCCGCTTCTGCCGTGGCCCGGCGCGGCGAAATGAACGCCGTGTATGTCCTGGCCGGGGACAACCTCAGCCTGCGCCAGTTGCGGCTGGGCGCGCAGGTCGGCGACGAGGTGGACGTGATCGCAGGCCTCAAGCCCGGCGAAGCCATCGCCGCCGATCCGGTGCAGGCGTTGCAGGCGCTTGTGCAATCGCGGCGAGGCGGAAACTGACATGGCCACCACACCGGATGCCGCGGCGCTGGGCTTCTCCGGGCGCATCGCCCGCACCTTCCAGGACAACCCGCTGACGCCGATCCTGGCGCTGCTGGGCCTGCTGCTGGGCCTGGTGGCGGTGATGATCACCCCGCGCGAGGAGGAGCCGCAGATCGACGTGACCATGGCCAACGTGATGGTGCCGTTCCCCGGCGCCGACGCGCGGCAGGTGGAGCAGATGATCAGCTTCCCGCTGGAGCAGACACTGTCGGCGATCGAAGGCGTCAAACATGTCTATTCAATCAGCCGGCCCGGCATGGCGGTGCTCACCGTCGAATACCAGGTGGGCGTGGAACGCCAGCCGGCGCTGGTGCGCCTGTACGACAAGGTGTTCTCCAACCAGGACTGGATGCCGCGGAACCTCGGCGTGGGCCAGCCCATCGTCAAGCCGAAAGGCATCGACGACGTGCCGGTGATGGCGGTGACCCTGTGGACCGACGATCCGGGGCGCGGCGCGCTGGACCTGGCCGAGGTGGCGCACACGCTGGAAACCGAACTCAAGCGCATCCCCGGCACCCGCGACGTCTACACCATCGGCGCGCCGGAACGCGCGGTGATGGTGACGCTGGACCCGGCGCGACTGGCCAGCCATGGACTGACCGTGGGCGACATCGCCCAGGCGTTGCAGAGCGCCAACATGGCCCGCCACGCCGGCGAGCGCATCGGCGCCGAAGGCGCCGTGCAGGTGACCGCGGGCCGCTTCCTGGCCGACCGCGACGAAGTGGCCGACCTGGTGCTGGGCCTGCATGGCGGCCAGCCCGTGCGCATTGCCGAGGTCGCCGACATCGGCGCGAATGACCAACCCGTTTCCTATGTCTGGCACGGCGTACCGGCCGGACGCGCCGGCCCGGCCAGCGGCACTGCGCCCGCGGTGACGCTGGCCATCGCCAAGAAACCCGGCAGCAACGCCTCGGACATCACCCGCGCGGTCGAACATCGTCTCGATGCCTTGCGCGGCCAGGTCATTCCCGATGGCATCGAAGTGCAGATCACCCGCGACTACGGCAGGACCGCCAGCGACAAGGCGATGAAGCTGATCCAGAAACTGGTGTTCGCCACCGGCTCGGTGGTGCTGCTGGTGCTGCTGGCGCTGGGCTGGCGCGAAGCCATCGTGATCGGTGCGGCGGTGGTGCTGACCCTGGCGCTGACCCTGTTCGCCTCGTGGGCGATGGGTTTCACCCTCAACCGCGTGTCGCTGTTCGCGCTGATCTTCTCCATCGGCATCCTGGTGGACGACGCCATCGTGGTGGTGGAGAACATCCACCGGCACATGGCCCAGGGCGGGCGGACGCTGCGTGAAGCCATTCCCGCGGCGGTGGATGAAGTGGGCGGCCCGACCATCCTGGCCACCTTCACCGTGATCGCGGCGCTGATGCCGATGGCCTTCGTCAGCGGACTGATGGGGCCGTACATGCGGCCGATCCCGATCAACGCCTCGGTCGGCATGCTGCTGTCGCTGGCGGTGGCGCTGGTGGTCACCCCGTGGCTGTCGCTGAAGCTGCTGTCGCGGCACGTGCCCGCACATGCGGCGCATGACGGGACCGGCGGCCACGCCGCCAGCACCATGGCCGCGTGCCTGCATGCCCTGTTCCAGCACCTTATGACGCCCTTCCTGCACCGCGAGCGCGGCGCGCGCCGGCGCGGCTGGCTGTTCGCCGCGATGGGGGGGCTGGTGCTGCTGGCCGTGAGCATGGCGGCGGTGCAATGGGTGGTGCTGAAGATGCTGCCGTTCGACAACAAGTCCGAGTTGCAGATCGTGGTGGACCTGCCCGAAGGCCGCACGCTGGAAGACACCCATGCGCTGCTGACCGAACTGACCGGCGTGCTGGACCGCACGCCCGAGGTGCGCGACTACCAGGGCTATGCCGGCACTTCGGCGCCGATCAATTTCAACGGCCTGGTACGGCAGTACTTCCTGCGCCAGGGGGCCAACGTCGGCGACCTGCAGGTGAATCTGGTGGAGAAGCAAGACCGCAAGCGCCAGAGCCACGTCATCGCCCGCGACCTGCGCGCACCGCTGGCGGAGATCGGCCGCCGCCATGGCGCCTCGGTCAAGGTGGTGGAAGTGCCGCCCGGCCCACCGGTACTGTCCCCCATCGTGGCCGAGATCTACGGGCCGGATTACGCGCTACAACGCAATATTGGCCGTGCACTGGAACAGCGCTTCCTGGCCAGCGACGGCATCGTCGACGTGGACAGCAGCGTGGAAGCGGACGCGATGCGCGAAGTACTGGTGATCGACCGCGTGCGCGCCGCACGGCTGGGCGTGGCGCCATCGCAGATCGCCGAGACCCTGGCCGCCGGACTGCACGGCGTGGATGCCAGCTGGCTGGTGGACGAGGCATCGAAATACCCGCGCCCGATCCGCCTGCGCCTGCCCGCGCACGACCAGGCCGAACGGGACCGCCTGCTGGCGCTGGGCGCACGCGGCGGCGACGGGCAACTGGTGCCGCTGTCGGAACTGGTGCGCGTGGAAACCACCGACTGGGACGGCGCCATCCACCACAAGGACCTGCTGCCGGTGGTCTACGTGATGGGCGACGAAAGCAGCCGCATCGACAGCCCGCTGTACGGCATGTTCGACCTGGCGGGACAGATCGCCGACAACGCCATCGAAGGGCAATCGCTGTCGCAGTTCTTCATCCGACAACCGCCGGATACCAGCGGTTTCTCGATCAAGTGGGACGGCGAGTGGCAGATTACCTACGAGACCTTCCGCGACATGGGCATCGCCTATGCCGCCGGCATGGTGCTGATCTACCTGCTGGTGGTGGCCTACTTCCGCAGCTACGCGGTGCCGCTGGTGATCATGGCGCCCATCCCGCTGACCGTGATCGGGGTGATGCCCGGCCACGCGCTGCTCGGCGCGCAGTTCACCGCCACCAGCATGATCGGCATGATCGCGCTGGCCGGCATCATCGTGCGCAACTCGATCCTGCTGG
>CAZLSG010000028.1:0-34427 GCA_964562135.1 uncultured Pseudoxanthomonas sp.
CCAACGACCCCCTGATTAACAGTCAAGTGCTCTAACCGGCTGAGCTATTCGGGCGGGGCGCATATTGTATGGGTTGGGCGGATGGCCATGCAAGGTTTGAGGATCCGCATGCCGAAGCCCCGGCGGCGCCATCGGTGGATTCAGAAATCCATCTGTTCCGCGTGGATGCCCATGGCAACGGCGACGCGCGCGATGGTGGCCTTGCGCGGCCGTTTGGCGGCTTCCATCTGCGCATAGGCCGCCTGGGTAACGCCCATGCGGTTGGCGACTTCCGCCTGGGTAAGGCGCAGATGTTCGCGCCACGCCCTCATCGCGGTGGCTCCATCCACGGTGGCACCGACCACCTCGTTGGGGATCAAGTCATTGCGGCGCGCGTATTGGCGCAGGAACAGGTTGTATGGCACGACAACGAAGGCAGGGTTTCCGTCCGCCCCCTTGATGGTCTGGATGTCAGTAGGTGTGTCCATCGCGCTTTTTCACTTCCTCGATGCTGATGACTTCAATGTATCCATCGTGATTGAACAGAACCCGATAGTTGCCGACCCGCAGGCGATAGCCGGAAGTGTGATGGAGCAGGGCCTTGACTCCGGAGCAGTTCGGAAAGTGGGGGAGTTTCCTGCTGACTGCTTCATGGATGTCGGCCCGGGTCCTGGCTTCGAGTTTGCGCAGTTGCCTGGCCGCCTTGTTGGTCCACAGGATCGCGTTCATGTCACTATATAAGTTATATATAAGTAATTCAATGTGGATACCTGTTATTCGGGTTGTCCTTGCTGGCGGCTTGCCGGGCATGACGGCAGTCGTGCATGGTCACGCAGGGGAGGTTCAACCCATGCACGGCCCGGTCCCCGGCGAGCGCGCACTGCGGACGCGCCCGGTGTTGTTGACGATCACGGTTCCCAGCAGGCGGTCTTCGCGGCAGATGCGGACCGTGATGTTGCTGCCGTAGCTGTACCCGGTGGGCTGGTACCGCAATTGCGACCGCCCGGCCGAAGACACGATCCGCAATGAGCCGTGGATAGGCGCGCGTTCATCCCGCAGGATGTCCGTGGGCAGGTCCGGGCGACGGTTGCCGTCCTTGTCCAGGAACATGAGCCAGCCTTGGGTCCAGTCTCCGTCCGTGCGGCAGCCGCCGGCGCCGTTGGAGGGACAAACCACGGTCGGGGCGCGGTGGCTGATGGCGGTCATCCGGGCCGAGGCCATGTGCGCGGCGAGCAAATGCATGGCGGTGTTGACGCGCTGGCCCTGGATGAAGTTCTGGTAGGAGGGCAGGCCGATGGCCAGCAGGGTAGCCATGACCGCCAGGACGATCATGGCCTCGATCAGGGTGAAGCCCGGAGTGCGGGCGCTGTGACGGCAAGGCATCCTGCCCATGGCGCGGTCTCCTGAAGGATTGAACACATTCAGGCTCTGTCGATCCGTGCGGGAAAGGGATCGGTCCGCTGCCCGATCTTTTGTAGGGTTTCCCTGAAAAGGTTGTCAGCCCGGCGGGCGCTATACTGGCCTGTCGCCACCCCCACGCCGGCCATGACTGATCGTTTCCAGCTTGTTTCCCCGTATTCGCCTGCCGGCGAACAGCCCCGGGCCATCGACAAACTGGTCGAAGGGTTCGAGGCCGGCCTGGCCAAGCAGGTGTTGCTGGGCGTCACCGGGTCGGGCAAGACCTACACCATCGCCAACGTGGTGCAGGCGGTGCAGAAGCCCACCCTGGTGATGGCGCCCAACAAGACCCTGGCGGCGCAGTTGTACAGCGAATTCAAGGCGTTCTTCCCGCACAACGCGGTGGAGTATTTCGTCAGCTATTACGATTACTACCAGCCGGAAGCCTATGTGCCGGCGTCGGATACCTTCATCGAGAAGGACAGTTCGATCAACGACCACATCGAACAGATGCGCCTGGCTGCGACCAAAACGCTGTTGTCGCGCCGGGACGCGCTGGTGGTGGGCACGGTGTCGGCCATCTACGGCCTGGGCGCGCCGGAAGACTATCTTTCGCTGCGGTTGATCCTGTCGGTGGGCGAACGGATCGACCAGCGCGAGCTGATCCGCCACCTGACCCAGTTGCAATACACCCGCAACGAATTCGAATTGCAGCGCGGCACTTTCCGCGTGCGCGGCGAAGTCATCGACGTGCATCCGGCCGAAAGCGACATGGAAGCGCTGCGCATCGAGCTTTTCGATGGCGAGATCGAGGGCTTGTCGCTGTTCGATCCGCTGACCGGCGAGACCCAGCGCAAGCTGCAACGCTATACCGTCTATCCGAAGACCCACTATGCGACCACCCGAGAGCGCGTGCTGGCGGCCGTGGAAACCATCAAGGTCGAACTGAAGGAACGGCTGGAACAGCTCTACGCGCAGAACAAGCTGGTGGAGGCGCAGCGGCTGGCGCAGCGCACTCAGTTCGATCTCGAAATGATGGCCGAGGTGGGCTACTGCTCAGGCATAGAAAACTATTCGCGGCACCTGACCGGCAAGGCGCCCGGCGATCCGCCGCCGACCCTGTTCGATTACCTGCCGGCCGATGCGTTGCTGGTGATCGACGAATCGCACGTGACCATTCCGCAGATCGGCGCCATGTACAAGGGCGACCGTTCGCGCAAGGAGACGCTGGTGGAGTTCGGGTTTCGCCTGCCCTCGGCGCTGGACAACCGGCCGCTGCGGTTCGAGGAATGGGAGGCGCGCTCGCCGCGCAGCATCTACGTGTCCGCCACGCCGGGGCCTTACGAACTGCGCGAATCGGATGGCGAAGTGGTGGAACTGGTGGTGCGCCCCACGGGCCTGGTGGACCCCGAGGTCGAGATTCGTCCGGTGGGCACCCAGGTGGACGACTTGCTTTCCCAGATTACCGAGCGCGTGTCGTGGGGCGACCGGGTGTTGGTCACCACCCTGACCAAGCGGATGGCCGAGAACCTGACCGAATACCTAGGCGAGCACGGGGTGAAGGTGCGCTACCTGCATTCTGACGTGGACACGGTGGAGCGCGTGGAAATCATCCGCGACCTGCGGTTGGGCAAGTTCGACGTATTGGTGGGCATCAACCTGCTGCGCGAAGGACTGGACATGCCGGAAGTGTCGCTGGTGGCCATCCTGGATGCGGACAAGGAGGGCTTCCTGCGCTCCACCGGCTCGCTGATCCAGACCATCGGCCGCGCCGCCCGCAATTTGCGCGGTAAGGCCATTCTGTATGCCGACAAGATGACCCGGTCGATGCAGGCGGCCATCGACGAGACCAATCGCCGCCGCGAGAAACAGGTGGAATACAACGCGGAGCACGGCATTACCCCGCAGTCGGTTTCCAAGCCCATCGTGGATATCCTCGAAGGCGCGCGCGACGAGGGCAGCGACGGGACGCGGTTTGGCGCCGGCAAGGGCAAGGCCCGCAAGGTGGCCGAGGAAGCGATGGACTATGCCGTGCTGGACCCGGCCCAGGCCATCGCCCGGATCAAGGCGCTGGAGCAGCAGATGTACCAGCATGCCCGCGACCTGGAATTCGAGGACGCCGCCCGCCTGCGCGACCAGATCCGCAGGCTCAAGGAGGCCAGCCTGGCGGGTTAGGCGGAAACAGCGACGGGCCATCCCGGTGCGATCGGCCGATACGGAAACGGCGCCGCCCCTTCAGGCCGCGCCGTCATCGAATATCCACGCCCTGCAAGGCGTGGTGGGCGGTACAGGGTTCGAACCTGTGACCCCTACCATGTCAAGGTAGTGCTCTACCGCTGAGCTAACCGCCCGGATTGCCCCCTTTGCAGAGGGGCGCGAATTTTAGCCCGGAAGAGGCGTCGGCGACAACCATGATGGCGGCGGTGGCCCGCAGGGCGGTCGCCATGGAGGGCGGGCCACGAAAAACCCCTGCCGCGGGAGGGTGCGGCAGGGGTCGGGTACGGCGTTGCGGATCAGAACTTGTAGCTGAAGCCCACCAGCGTGGTCCGGCCGTATTCGAAGAACCGCTCCGGCCGGTTGGCCGGATCGCCATCGTTGTAGGCGGCAAAGGGCTCGTCGCCGATGTTGCTGACCTGCAGGTACAGCGACAGGCCCTTGAGCGCGCCTTCGTTGAAGGTGTAGTTCACTTGCGCGTCCTGCACCACTTCGGCGGCAATGCTGAGCGTCTGTAGATCCGCGCCGAAGCCCCGGGTCTCGCCGCGGAACGCCGAGCGCGAACGGCGGCTGTAACGGGCGGAGAAGCCGCCACGCTCGTAGTACAGGGTCGCGTTGGACACGTACTTGGACAGGCCGCTGAGGGGCTCGGAGGAGCCGGGACCGTTCGGCTGGATCGAGCTGCTGGTATCCGAATAGGTCGCGACGATGCCGAAACCGTTCAGGGGTTCCCAGAACAGATCCAGCGGTACCGATGCGGTGAGCTCGATGCCATGGATGCTGCCGCCTTCGCCGTTCAAGGGCTGGTTGATCTTGCCCACGGTCGAAACCGGGTAGTTGATCTGGCCCGGAGTGGGGGGCGGCAACGGGAAGCCGGTGAAGTCGAATTCCACGTCCTGGTTGTAGATGTAGCTCTGCAGGTCCTTGTAGAACCAGGCGGCGCCGAAATAACCGCGGTTGCCGGCCTCGGTGGTGAAATACCTTTCCAGCGAGATATCCACGGCATTGGCCAGCCAGGGCCTGAGCCTGGGATTGCCGCCGCCTGCCGACCACAGGTTTTCGGCGTTGATGCCCACGTCCATGCCGGCCTTCATCTGGTCCATGCGCGGGCGCGCCATCTGCCGGGCCGCGCCGAAACGCAGGAGCGTGTCGGGCTGGACTTCCAGTGCCATGTTCAGGCTTGGCAGGAACACGGAGTAGCTGACGCCATCCCGGGTAGGGCTGCCGGCCGGGTTGCCGGAGAAGGTGCTGTAGCCTTCCGAGCTCTGGTCCACGTAGACCTGCTGGAAGCCCACGTTGCCGCGCAGCGGCATGCCGGCGAAGTCGGTATCGAAGGCGGCCTTGAAATACACGGTGGTGAGGTCTTCGTCCACCGACCAGTTCTTGGCGGCGATGTCCTCGTGGTAGTTGTAGACGAGGTTGTAGATGCCCGAGTTCAGGACATCGTTGGCATCGAATACGCCCAGCTGGCCGATCCCGCCGAAGTTGAAGTCCTGTATGCCGCCCGGGAACGGCGCGGTCACGCCGTGCATGCCGCCGGTGCAGTCGGTAAGGCACAGCTTGGCCTCGGTGGAACTCCGGCTCTTCGTGCGTTCCGTCCGGTTCACGCCAAAATCGATATGGCTGAATGCGCCGCTTTCGAAAGCGCGGATGGCATTCAGGCGGAACGACCTCAGTTCGTCCTCGACTTCGAAGTCCTTCAGGTAGCCGTCCTGGCCCCAGCCGCCGGCATCGGTCAACACCAGCGTGTTCGGATTGTCGAAGGTGGCGCCGAGCACGTAGTTGTAGAAATGGCCACTGGGATCGAGCGAGGCATTCAGGGTGGTGGCGCCGCCGTTGGTGGAGACGCCGGCATAGGTTTCCAGCACCCGGAATTCACGCTTGACTTCCGACATGGACAAATCGGCATTGAGGGTCCAGTCCTCGTTGATCTTGAACTTGTTGTTGAAGCCGATCGAATTCAACCTGTCGTCGATGGGGTTGCTGTCCATGCGGATGACCGGGTGGACGTTGTCCCACGAGCTGTTGATGATCGTGTTGTTGCCGGCGACCGTGTAACCCGGCTGCAGCACGCCGGTGCCCCAGATGGTGCCGAATTCCATGCCGGTCTTGATTTCGGTCTTCTTGAAACTGGAATAGAACCAGTCCAGCGTTCCTTCGTAGAAGTCGTTGGGCTTGAATTGAAGGGTCGTGGCAAAGCCGGTGCGCTCGTGGTTGTTGTCGAACTTGTATAGCTTGCCGCCGCCGAGCACGGTGGTGCCGTCCGGTCCATCGGTAAAGCCCCACACTTCGTTCTGGAAGCCGGGTTGCGGGCTGTCCATGTGCGACACGGCCACCACCAGGCCCAGCCGGTTGTCCATGAACTGGTCGATGTAGGCGGCGCTGAGGCGGTAGCCGCTTTCCTTCTTGTCGCGGATGTCGTTCTGCTCGTAGCGCGCATTGACGCCGATCACGCGCTCGGAAAACGACAGCGGGCGCACGGTCTGCAGATCGACGGTGCCGGAAAGGCCCTGTCCCACCAGCGCGGCGTCATTGGTCTTGTAGACGACGACCTGGCTCAGCAGTTCCGACGGGTACTGGTCGAACTCGACGCCGCGGTTGTCGCCGGTGCTGGCCTGCTCGCGCCCGTTGAGGGTGGCGGTGGCGAAATCGCCGGCGAAGCCGCGGATGTTGATCTGGGTGGCGCGGCCACGTTCGCGCTGTGCGGTCAGGCCGGGAAGGCGGGCGATGGACTCGGCGATGCTGGAATCGGGGAGCTTGCCGATGTCCTCGGAGGAAATCGCTTCCACGATCGACGTCGAGCCCTGTTTGGTTTCGATGGCGTTCTCGATGCCGCGACGGAAGCCGGTGACCTGCACGCGATCGAGGTCCACCGCCTGATCGTCCTGGTTCCTGCTTTCCGTGGCATCGGACTGGTCGCCGGCATCTTCCGCCGATTGCGCCTGCGCGCCAACCGCGATCAGCATCGTTGCCGACGCCAGCGCCACGCTCAGCAAATTGCGCTTGAGTTTCAACATCTCCCCTCCACTCCTGAGTAATGGTTGTTGCAGTTGGCGGAGCCCGCGTGAGCAGCGTGCCATCCCACCCTGTTGCGCCCGGTACGTGGTCCGTTCCTGTAACGCAGCGCAATAGTAGTCGCGGCGATGGCCGCACAAATTGCGCTGCATACGTATTCATGGCGCATGTGCCATGCGCGGCATGCGCACGCTCGCGTCATGTCGGTAAGTTTCTTTTGCAAGATGCGTCTCAATGAGGGCGCGTGCTGCGATGCAGCAGGGACATGTACAAGGTTCCAACTGCTTGCGGGACTGCCCATGACGAAAAACGGGGATCTGGATCATGCTGTTGAAAATGGGAACGTTGCTGTCTGGAGCAATCGCGATTGCGCTTGCCTCGCCATGCGCGGCGGGGGTGCCGGAGCCGTTGTTGCATGTTCCTTCGCCCGATTGGCGCGACCAGATCGTCTATTTCGTGATGGTGGACCGTTTCGACGATGGCGATCCTGCGAACAACGACCAGGGGACGGGCGAATACGATCCTTCTGACCACAGGAAATTCAGTGGCGGCGACCTGCGCGGGGTGGAGCGAAGGATCGATTACATCCGGGGGCTCGGTGCCAGCGCGGTCTGGATCACGCCGCCGGTCGCCAACCAGTGGTGGAACGAGCGGGTGCGCTATGGCGGTTACCACGGTTACTGGGCGGAGGATTTCTCATCCGTCGATGCCCACTACGGAACGCTTGACGACTATCGTTCGCTTTCGCACGCGTTGCATTCGGCCGGCATGTACCTGGTGCAGGACATCGTCACCAACCATGTCGCGGATTTCATCGACTATGGCGACGACTGGCGCAATGGCGATCCCGCCCATGGCTTCAACCTCGTCGCCGATCCGCGAGGCCGCAGGGCACCGTCGCAATTCCCGTTCTCGATGAACGATGCGCGCGATCCCGCGCAGCGCGATGCTGCGATCTACCACTGGACGCCGGATATCCGGGACTATGCCGATCCCGTGCAGGAGCGGGATTTCCAGATGTCCGGGCTTGACGATCTGAACACAGAAAACGTGGTCGTGCGCAAGGCATTGCGGAAGGCATATGGCGACTGGATCCGGGAAGCCGGCGTGGATGCCTTCCGGATCGATACCGTGTTCTACGTTCCGCCGGAGTTCTTCGGGGATTTTCTGCGCGCGGACGATCCAGAGGCGCCGGGCATCCTGGAGGTTGCCGAGGCAACCGGACGACGGGATTTCCATGTGTTCGGCGAGGGATTCGGCATCGACCATCCGTATGCCGACAAGCAGGCAAGGCGCATCGAGGACTACATGCGTTCGCAGGACGGGGAAGCGCTGTTGCCGGGCATGATCAATTTCCCGCTCTACGGCAGCCTGGCCGACGTGTTTGCCCGGGGCGCACCAAGCGCGGTGCTGGCGCACCGGATCGAGAACATGATGACCGTGCATGCCGATCCGCACCGGATGCCGAGCTTCGTCGACAACCATGACGTCGACCGCTTCCTGGCCGGCGGCAGCGAGGCAGGACTGAGGCAGGCGCTGTTGGCGATCATGACGCTGCCCGGCATCCCGGTGATCTATTACGGCACCGAACAGGGATTCGGCAGGCAGCGGCAGGCGATGTTTGCCGGCGGATACGGCTCGGAAGGGCGCGACTGGTTCGATGCCGGGGCGCCACTGTATCGCTACATCCGCCGCGCGGCGGATCTTCGCCGGGCGCATCCGGTGCTTTCGCGCGGCATCCCGACGCTGCTGGCTTCCTCGCAGGCGGGCCCTGGTGCGTTGGCATGGCGGATGTCCCACGATGGCGCACAGGCCATCGTGGCGATCAACAGCAGCGACGCACCGGTACTGCTCGACAATCTCGACACCGGGCTGCCCGCCGGCACGCGCCTGCGCAGTGTCTTTGCCCTGGATGATGAGGGCGCGGACGTCGTGGTAGGCGAAGGTGGCATGCTGAGCCTGCCGCTGGATGCGCGCCATGGCGGGGTCTGGGTGCCGGATGGCATCGTTCCGGATGTGCAGGCGCATGACGCGACGTTGCATGTCGAGCCGCTGGGGGACAGCGTGGCGCGGGATGATTTCGTGCTTCATGGGCAGGCGCAGGGTGTCGGGGCGCCAAGGCTGGTGATCGATGGCGATATCGATGGTGCGCGTGCCATCGTGACGGCCGCGGACGGCCGCTGGCAGGCAACGGTGGCGACCGCGAATATGGTGGATGCGGACGTCCTGCATCGTGCGGTGCTGTGGGACCCGGCCACGAATGCCGTTTCGGAGCCGGTCGAATTCCGTGTCGAACGTGACTGGCGGTTGCTGGCCGACATCGAGGATCCGGAAGGAGACGACACGGGACGGTCGGGGGCTTACCTGCCGCCGGACGATCCGATATGGCGCGCGCTGCGGCCGCTCGACATCCTTGGCGTGCGTGTATTCGGCGCGGGTGGTGCGCTTCGCGTCGAATTGCGCATGCGCGACATCGCGGCCAGCTGGAATCCTCCCAACGGATTCGACCACGTGGCACCGATGCTGTTCCTGCAGCTGCCGGATCGTGATTGCGGCGAGGGCAGCACGGTAATGCCGTTGCAGAATGCCCGCCTGCCGGATGGCATGTGCTGGCACCTGCGTTTGCGCGCACACGGCTGGTCGAATGCGCTGTTCTCGGCGGAAGGCGCTTCCGCTACGCACGAAGGCTCGCCCGTGGCGCCGGGTGCGGCCATTGCCGTGGACCGGCAGCGGAACGCCATTGTCTTCACGTTCCCGGCGGCGACCCTCGGGTCACCGTCGTCATTGTCGGGATTGAAGCTGTATGCGAATACCTGGGATTACGATGGGCGCTATCGGACGCTGATGCCGGAGCCAGGCGGCTTTTCCTTCAGTGGCGGCGATGGCGCGGTCGATCCGCTGGTGATGGACGAGACCGGAGTGATCGAGTTGCCCTGACGGTGGTGAACGCGTCGCCATGCGCGGGAACGGCGGCCCCACGGGTTTTGCCACTGGGGTTCTGCCCCGACGTCGATCAATCCTTCATTCCTGCGCGTCGGCCGCGTAGGGCCGACCTACAGGAAGGGTGCGTAGGTCGGGGCCACGCCCCCGACGCTCCATCTCACCACCCTGCATGGGGCGGCGTGGTTGCTCCTGCGTGGCCGGCGTGCGCGGGAACGCTGCAGGCGCATTCAATCGGCCACGTACACGATCGCGGTGCGTGCCGGAATCGTGAACGTTCCGCTCGCGGCATCGTGGCGGGCAAGTTCTCGTGGCCGGCTGTCCGCCGCCGTTTCGGCCATGTGTACCGGATGCAGCGTGTACTCGATGCCGCGCAGTTCCGGCAGCGTCAACGTTTCTTCGTCCGGGCTGGCGTTGATGAAGTACAGCACTTCTCCGAAACGCGCGTCGTCCAGTGCCTTGCCATCCAGGCGACCCACCAGGACAACGGGATTCTGTGCCGGACCGCTGTTGGGGAATGTCAGGCGGCGCTTCACCTCGTCGGCGCTGCGCAGGCGGAACAGCGGCGTGCTGGCGCGTATGCGCAGCAGGTCCAGCAGCATGTCGCGCGCGCGCCGGATGTGCGCGGCCTCCGGCACCATGCCGGCATCGGCCAGGATGGGTCGCATCAACGGCCAGTCTTCTCCGTTGTCCGGCCGTGGCGGCAGGCCGGTGCCGAAGTGGTTCTCGCGCAGCGTCCAGTCCACGCGGTTGAACCAGTCGCCCGAGTCGTAGCTGTTGCGGTCCAGCGACTTGGAGCGCAGCGTTTCGATGCCGGCATGGAAATAGGCGATGCCCTGGCTGAAGGCGGTGGTGGCCGCCGCCGCCAGTTGCGCGCGCATGCGGTCTTCCTGCGAGGTGCCGCGCGGCAGTTTGAACGCATTGATGTCGAACAGGGTCTGGTTGTCGTGGTTCTCCACGTAGTTGACCACTTCGTCCGGCTGGCTGGCGTAACCGGCGGGCTGGCCTTTGTAGTCGATCCCGGCCAGCGTTTTCTCGGTGCCATCGTACGTGGTCATGACGTAATCGCTCAGCGTGCCGGCCAGGCCTACCCGCACCATGTCGGCGGTACGCAGCAGGTCGGTGGAAGGGCGTTGCGGGTCGGCCAGGTGGTTGGGGTCGTAGACCAGGCCGTTGCTCCAGCCTTGTTCGGCGATCATCGTTTCGCCACGGTCCGCCGGGCCGCCGCCGCGCACGGCATCGCGGGCGCGGTCGCTGAAGGTGCCGATGCCGCTGCCGGCCAGCGACAGTTGCGATGCCTGCACGAAGCGTGCGCCGTCGGCGACTTCGCCGAAGTTCCAGCCTTCCCCGATCAGGTTCACCTCGCGGCCGGTCGCCGCGTTGACTTCATCGCGCAGCGTTTCCATCGTGGCGCGCGGCTGGTGGCCCATCAGGTCGAAACGGAAGGAGTCGATCTTGTAGTGCCTGGCCCACAGCACCGCCGAGTCGATCATCAGCTTGCCCATCATCAGGTGTTCGGTGGCGGTGTTGTCGCAGCAGGTGGAGCGTTCCACGTTGCCGGCCGCGTCGTAGCGTTGGTAGTAGCCGGGCACGATCCGGTCCAGCACCGAATGCGGGTGCTGGCCGGAGGCGCTGGTGTGGTTGTAGACCACGTCCATGCCGACCCGCAGGCCGGCCTGGTGCAGGGCCATGACCATCCGGCGGAATTCGAGGATGCGCGCGGCGCCATCGGATGCATCGCTGGCGAAGCTGCCTTCGGGTGCGTTGAAGTGGAACGGGTCGTAGCCCCAGTTGAAGCAGTCGCGGCTGGCGAACGCCATCACCGTTTCCTGTTGCGCCGGACTGTCTGGCGCGGTATCCGGCATTTCGGGAATGAGGCAGCCGGTTTCCGGCACCGTGGCGAAATCGAACACGGGCAACAGGTGGACGTCGGTCAGGCCGGCTTCGGCCAGCGCGCGCAGGTGGCGCATGCCGTCGGAACCGGACTCGGTGAAAGCCATGTACTTGCCGCGATTGGCTTCGCTGACGGTGGCGTCGTCGCGGGAGAAGTCGCGCACGTGCAATTCGTAGATGACCATGTCGGTCTGGGCATCGATGCGTGGCGGCTCCGCTGCGTCCCAACCCGCCGGTTTCAGGACGGGGGAATCGAGGTCGGCGATGTAGCTGCGGCGTGAGTCGTTGCCCAGGCTGGTCGAATAGGGGTCGGTGACGCGGTTGCGGACGATGCCGATGCCGCGCACGAACACATCCGCGACATAGGTGTAATAGGCGCCGGACAGATCTGCCGGCAGGTACAGGGTCCAGGCGCCGGTGGCATCGTCGCGGCGGAGGGCATGCGCGTCGATGGCATCGTCGCGATCGTTCGCATACAGGCACAGCGACAGGGTGCGGGCGGTGGGCGCCCAGACCCGGAAGCGGGTGCCCTGCGGCGATGGGGTGGCGCCAAGGTCGGCAATGTCCGCTGCATCGGCGTACAGATCGTCCAGCGCGCCGGCAGGCTGTGCCGCGGTGACGTCCAGCACGCGACCTTCCGCGTCTTCGCGCGCAACCAGCAACTGGCCGCCATGCCATTGCGCCACCGATGCCGTGTCCTCGTCGCGCAGCGAAAGCGTCGGGCCATCGCCGACGAAACCAAAGCGTTCGGCCAGGGTGGGAGGAAGCGGCCCGTCGATACGCTGCAGGGGCAGGGCATCGTCCGTGCCAACGACATTTCCGTCGAGGGCCATGCTCCCGTTCGCGGCGTGGTACAGGCGGAAACGGCCTTCCCCGTCCACGCCGGGCCAGCGTATCAGCCGGCGGTCCAGCCAATGCGCGTGCGCTTCGATGCCCGCCATGCCGGATGGAATGGCATGCAGGACCTTCTGGAAATCTTCCGTGTTGCAGGCTTCGCGCAGGGTCGCGGGCGTGCCGGTGGATGCGTTGGCGGCACCGGCTGCCAGCAGCAGGGCGATCAGCGGGAGGGTGTTCCCGAAAACAAATCCATGCGATCGAAGCGCCATGGCAGCGTACCTCCGGATGATGATGTGGCGCCCGCCACCTGGCGGGTGCGGCGGCGGAGTGTGGCGGTTCAGTCGAGCCTTGCGTAAAGGGCCCCGCTGGCAGGCAAGACCATCCGTCCGTTGTCGACTTGTCCGGTCGGGAGTCCGTGACCGTCGACCGCCGCGGGCGAAACGCCACCAGGCAACGCCCATTCCACTGGCGCGGACGAGAGGTTGAATGCGACCAGCAGGGTGTCCCCTTGCAGGTGGCGGGTGAACGCCAGGATCGGTTCCGGCGCGTCGAGGAACCGGATGTCGCCTTCGCGCAGTGCCGGCTGCTCCTTGCGCCAGCGCAGGAAACGGCGGACGGCGTTGAGGACGGAGTCCGGGTCAGCCTCCTGCAAGGCCACGTTGCGCGCGACATGTTCGGCCGGGATCGGAAGCCAGGGGCGGGCGCTGCTGAAACCGGCCAGCTCGTCGCCGGTCCATGGCATCGGCGTGCGGCAACCGTCGCGGCCCTTGAAGTTGGGCCAGAAGGTGATGCCGTAGGGATCCTGCAGGGCTTCGTAGGGCACGTCGGCTTCGCCGAGCCCGAGCTCCTCGCCCTGGTAGAGGCAGACCGAGCCGCGCAGCGAGCACACCAGCGCCACCAGCATCCGCGCGAAATCGTCCGAAGCATGCGGTCCGCCCCAGCGGGTCACCGCGCGTTGCACGTCGTGGTTGGAGATGGCCCAGCAGGGCCAGCCTTCGCTCATCGCGGCTTCCAGCTTCTCCACCGTCGAGCGGATGTAGGCGGCGCTGAAGTCGTCGGTAAGCAGTTCGAAGCTGTAGCCCATGTGCAGGCGGCCCTCGCGGGTGTATTCGGCCGTGGTCGCGAGCGAGTCCTCCGAGGATATTTCGCCCAGTGCCGCGGTATCGCCATGCCTGTCCAGCAACGCGCGCAGGTCCTCCAGGAACGTCACGTTCTCCGGCTGGGTGTTGTTGTAATAGTGATACTGGAAGGCGTACGGATTGTCCGGGCTGAAGCCGCGACCCACGCGCTTGTCCTCGGGCTTGGGCGGGTTGTCGCGCAATTGCGCGTCGTGGAAGCAGAAGTTGATCGCGTCCAGGCGCAGGCCATCCACGCCGCGTTCCAGCCAGAACGCCACGTTGTCCAGCGTGGCCGCGCGGACCTCCGGGTTGTGGAAGTTGAGGTCCGGCTGCGAGGACAGGAAGTTGTGCAGGAAGTATTGCCCGCGCCGTGGCTCCCAGCGCCAGGCCACGCCGCCGAACAGCGACATCCAGTTGTTGGGCGGCGTGCCGTCCTCGCGCGCGTCGGCCCAGACGTACCAGTCCGCCTTGGGGTTGTCGCGGCTCTGGCGGCTTTCCCTGAACCAGGCATGTTCGATGGAGGTATGGCTCAGCACCTGGTCGATCATCACCCGGATGCCGAGCGAGTGCGCCTTGGCCATCAGCCGGTCGAAGTCGGACAGGTTGCCGAACAGCGGATCGACATCGCGGTAGTCGGCGATGTCGTAGCCGAAATCGGCCATGGGAGATTTGAAGAACGGCGAAATCCAGATGGCGTCGACGCCCAGGCTGGCGATGTAGTCCAGCCTCTCGACGATGCCCGGCAGGTCGCCGACACCGTCTCCATTGGTGTCCAGGAAACTGCGCGGGTAGATCTGGTAGATCACCGCGCCGCGCCACCAGCGATTGTTCGACATCCGCATCCCCGAATAAGAAATCGTGCCGCAGGCCGCGCGACACCGGCGCAACTATTCCATACCGCCCGTCGCCCGGTGATGACGCGGCTTTGCATTGTGCAATGAATACGTATGCATGCCGGCTCTTCCTGTCCTGGCGGAAATTCCTGGCCGCAAGCTGTTTCCGGATGGGGAAGGGGCGAGGAAACAGCTTTAAACAAGCCATTTCCTGCAAGCTTCGCATTGCGCAGGATCGCGTTTCCGCTTGCGCGCGTGAACGGAAGTTTGTTTGCGCTGCAACATGGTTTTGGGTGGCGCAGGCTGCACCATGTCGCGGCCGGGACACGCTGGTCGCGGCCAAGGCATCTTCCAGGGCGCATAGAGAGAAATGAATCCAAAACCGCAACTGTCCTTCTGGCAGATATGGAACATGTGCTTCGGGTTCCTGGGCATCCAGTTCGGACTGGCGCTGCAGAATGCCAATGTCAGCCGCATCTTCCAGACGCTGGGTGCCGAGATAGACCAGGTGGCCGGGTTGTGGATCGCCGCGCCATTGACCGGGCTTCTGGTGCAGCCGGTCGTCGGCTATTTCTCCGACCGCACCTGGACGCGGCTCGGGCGCCGCCGGCCCTATTTCCTTGCCGGCGCAATCCTGACCACGCTGGCGTTGTTCGTGATGCCGAATTCCCCGGCGCTGTGGGTCGCGGCCGGCACGCTTTGGATACTGGATGCTTCAATCAATATTTCGATGGAGCCGTTCCGCGCGTTCGTCGGCGACCAGTTGCCCAGGAAGCAGCGCCCGACCGGCTATGCCATGCAGAGCTTCTTCATCGGCGTGGGCGCGGTCATCGCCAGCCTGTTGCCGTGGTTTCTGGCGAAGGCGGGCGTGGCCAACACCGCGGCGGCGGGTGAAGTGCCGGATACGGTGCGTTACGCGTTCTACCTGGGCGGGCTTGTGGTGCTCTGCGCGATCGGCTGGACGGTGCTGCGCAGCCGCGAGTATCCGCCGGAAGTGCTGGCGTCCTTCGACGATGCCGAGCCTGTGGAGGAGCGGAGCGCCGGCGGCGAGGCGCCCTTGGGCAGCGTGCTGGCCTGGCTGGTGGCGGGTGTGGCGATGGCCGCGCTGATCGCCGTGCGCGGCTGGGATCGGATGCTGTATGTGCTGGCCGGCATGATCGCCGCCTATGGCGTGCTGTTGCTGCTTGCCAGGGTGCTTCCGGCCGGCGGCATGTTGCCCACCATCGTGTCGGACATGCGCAACATGCCCTCGGCCATGCGCCGCCTGGCCGTGGTGCAGTTCTTTTCCTGGTTCGCATTGTTCGCCATGTGGATCTACACCACCGCGGCGGTGACGGGCGTGCATTTCGGGAGCAGCGATCCCACCTCGGTCGCCTACAACGAAGGCGCCAACTGGGTCGGCGTGTTGTTCGCCGCGTACAACGGCTTTGCGGCGCTGGCCGCCATTGCGATTCCGTGGATGGTGCGGGCGCTTGGCTTGCGCCTGAGCCATCTGGTGAATCTGGTGCTGGGCGGGGCCGGATTGCTGTCGATCGCGGTGATCCGCGACCCGCATTGGCTGTTGTTGTCGATGGTGGGCGTGGGTTTCGCCTGGGCCTCGATCCTGTCGCTGCCGTACGTGATGCTGTCCGACAGCCTGCCGGCCAACAAGATGGGGGTATACATGGGCATCTTCAATTTCTTCATCGTGATCCCGCAGCTTGTCGCGGCGAGCCTGCTCGGGTTCCTGCTGAAGTCGCTGTTCGGCGGGCAGCCTATATGGGCGCTGTCGATCGGCGGCGCCAGCCTGATTGTCGCGGGGGTGTGCGCATTGAGGGTGCGCAGTCCGTCGAGCGAACGGACCATTCGCGTTGCCGGAGCGCAATGAGCATGCCGCGCCGCCATTTCCCGGGACTGTTCGCGATCCTCTTCATCACGGCTTGCTCGGGCAGGTCTGCCGATCCGGCACCGGAGGCGTATTACGGCACGCTGGAACCCTTCGCCAGCGATGCGGTCTACTTCGTGCTCACCGACCGTTTCGTCAACGGCGATCCGTCCAACGACCATCGCGAGCAGGGCGGCGAGCGCCGCACCTTTGACATTCCGCTGGAGCCCTGCGATGGCGTGAGCGGCAACATCGGCTACCTTGGTGGCGACTTCCGCGGGCTGCTGGACAATGCCGGGTATATCCGCGACCTGGGGTTCGGCGCGGTGTGGCTGACGCCCATCATCGACAACCCGGACGAGGCGTTCAGCGGGGGTGATGAGATCACCTGCACCAGTTTCCTCAGCGATCGCGGCAAGACCGGCTACCACGGTTACTGGGGAGTGAACTTCTTCGAACTCGACGAGCACCTGCCCAGCGCCGACCTCGACTTCCGTGGCCTGGCCGCCGGCCTGCGCGGGCATGGGTTGAAGACCGTGCTGGATGTCGTCGGCAACCACGGTTCGCCGGCCTGGACGATGACCGAGGAGCAGCCGAAATTTGGCAAAATTCATGGCCGTGACGGCACGCTGCTGGCCGACCACCAGAACCTGCCGCCGCAGGAACTGGATCCGGCGGGCAACCCGTTGCATCGTTTCTACAACACCAAGCCCGATCTGGCGCAGCTGGCGGACCTGGACCCGGACAACCCGGAGGTGATGGACTACCTGGTGGAGGCCTATCTGCACTGGATAGGACAGGGCGTGGACGCGCTGCGCATCGACACCATCCGCCACCAGCCTTTGTCGTTCTGGAAGGAATTTTCCGACCGCATCCGCGCCGAGCATCCGGGCATGTACATGTTCGGCGAGGCGTTCGACGACAAGGCCGAGAACATCGCGCCGTTCACGTTCCCGGAGAACGGCGGCATCAGCGTGCTCGACTTCCCGATGAAGACCGCGATGGTCGAGGTGTTCGGCAGTGCGCAGGCCGGTTTCGAACGGCTGGCCGGCGCGCTTCATCTCGAAGCCGGCCCCTACGCCAATGTCTACGACCTGGCGACGTTCTACGACAATCACGACATGCCGCGCATCGATGCCAGCGATGAAGGCTTCATCGACGTGCACAACTGGCTGTTCACCGTGCGCGGAATCCCGGTGGTGTATTACGGTTCGGAAACCGGTTTCATGCGCGGCCATGGCGAACACGGCGGCAATCGCAGCTACTTCGGCCAGGAGCGCATCGCCGCCGCGCCGGAAAGCCCCATCTTCGCTCCCTTGCAACGCATCGCCACGCTGCGCAGGGAGTCGCCGGCGTTGCAGCGGGGGGTGCAGCTGAATGTGCGGATGCACGGCGACGAAGCCGTGTTCTATCGCGTGTTCCAGCATGCGGACGCCCACCAGACCGCGCTGGTGATGCTCAACAAGGGCGACGCGGCGCGCACGTTTGCGGTCACCGACTATCTGCAGCCGGGTGAATGGCGCGATGGTTTCAGCGGCGAAATCCTGTCGGTGGAGGATGTGCTGGAAGCCGAGGTGCCCGCGCACGGCGCGCGTGTTTTCTTCTTCGACCAGCCGCTGGCGCGCGCGGATATCCGCGCGCGGCTGGCCGAATTGATGGTCGGGGAGGGAGGAGCCGGCCCGGAGTGATTTTCCGGAGGGTGGCTCAGCCCGCCCCCGTGGAGCGCCGCAAGGCCAGCCGCACCGGGATGGTCTGGCTCTCCACCGGCTCGCCGTGGATCAGGCGGATCAGGCTCTCCACCAGCAGGCTGCCCGCCAGTTTGGTGTCCTGCTGCACGGTGGACAGGCCCGGGTTGACCAGGTTGGCCATCGGGATGTCGTCGAAACCGGCCACGGCCACGTCCCCGGGGATGTGCAGGCCGCGCTCCTGCAAGGCCTTCATCGCGCCGATGGCGATCAGGTCGCTGGCGGCGAACAGGGCATCGATCCGGACGCCGCGGTCGAGCAGGGCGCCCATGGCCTCGTGGCCGGATTGTTCGGTGGTGATGGCATCGGCCTGCAGGTCGGTGGAGGGCTCCAGGCCGGCCGCCGCCAGGGCTTCCGCATGGCCGCGGTAACGCTCCTTGAATTCCGGGTAGTGGTCGGAGGCGTCGCCCAGGAAGGCGATGTTGCGGCGGCCCTGTTCGATCAGGTGGGCGGTGATGTCCAGACCTCCCTGGAAATTGTCGCAGCCGATTGAAATCCCGGGCTGGTCGGGCAGGGCCGCTCCCCAGCGCACGAAATGGGTGCCTTGCTCCACCAGGCGCTGCAGGCGCGACCGCGCCTCCAGGTAGTCGCCGTAGCCCAGCAGGATCAGGCCATCGGCCTTCTTGCTGTCCTCGTAGTCGGCATGCCAGTTGTTGGACAGTTGCTGGAACGAGACCAGCAGGTCGAAGCCGTTCAGTGCGCAGGCGCGGGTGATCGATCCGAGCATGGAGTGGAAGAACGGATTGATCAGCGAGTCGTCCGGGGTGGGATCCTCGAAAAACAGCAGCGCCAAGGTGCCCGACTGCTGGCAGCGCAGGTTCGACGCGTTCTTGTCGACCTTGTAATTGAGCTCGCGGGCGATGGCCAGGATGCGCTGGCGGGTTTCCTCGTTGACCATCGGACTGCCGCGCAGCGCGCGCGACACCGTTGGCTGGGATACCCCGGCCAGGTGGGCGATGTCCAGCGAAGTCGCCTTGCCTCTTATCGTCATTGCCATCGGGCCGAAGCCCGCCTCCGGTTCCATCATGCCACGGGAGTTCCGTCGATTCCCATGCCAGGCCGGGGATTGCGCTAGAATCCGCAGCAGACCCCGCATTCACAGGTGGCCCGCGGAAACGCCGGCCGAGCGTGCGACATGAGCACTACCACCGCCCATCGCTGACCGTCCCGAGGCCCCGCATCCGCAGGCGCCCTCGTGGCGCTTTTTTTCTGGCCGCAGCGGCCACCGTTTTCCGAACTCCCATTCCGAATCCCGGCTTTACACATGATCACCATCACGCTCCCCGACGGCAGCCGCCGCGAATTCGAACATCCCGTCAGCGTCGTGGACGTGGCGCAATCCATCGGTGCGGGGTTGGCCAAGGCCACCGTGGCCGGAAAGGTGGATGGCTGTCTGGTCGACGCCAGCGACGTCATCGACCACGACGCCAGCCTGCAGATCATCACCCCCAAGGACGAAGAGGGCGTGGAGATCATCCGCCACTCCTGCGCGCACCTGGTGGGCCATGCGGTCAAGCAGTTGTACCCGGACGCCAAGATGGTGATCGGGCCGGTCATCGCGGAAGGTTTCTACTACGACATCTACAGCGAGCGCCCGTTCACGCCGGAGGACATGGCCGCCATCGAGCAGCGCATGCGCGAGTTGATCGATACCGAATACGACGTCGTCAAGAAGATGACCCCGCGCGCGGAGGTCATCGACACCTTCATGCGCCGCGGCGAGACCTACAAGCTGCGCCTGATCGAGGACATGGATCAGGACATCGAGGCGATGGGCCTGTACCACCACCAGGAATACGTGGACATGTGCCGCGGTCCGCACGTCCCCAATACGCGCTTCCTCAAGGCGTTCAAGCTGACCCGCATCTCCGGCGCCTACTGGCGCGGCGATTCGAAGAACGAGCAGTTGCAGCGCATCTACGGCACCGCCTGGGCCGACAGGAAGCAGTTGCAGGCCTACATCCAGCGCATCGAGGAAGCCGAAAAGCGCGACCACCGCCGCATCGGCAAGCAGCAGGAACTGTTCCACCTGCAGGAAGAAGCCCCCGGACTGGTGTTCTGGCATCCCAAGGGCTGGGCCATCTGGCAGGTGGTGGAGCAACACATGCGCCGCGTATACCGGGAAACCGGCTACGGCGAAGTGCGTTGCCCGCAGATCCTGGACGTGTCGCTGTGGCAGAAGTCCGGCCACTGGGACAACTACCAGGACAACATGTTCTTCACCGAATCGGAGAAGCGCACCTACGCGGTCAAGCCGATGAACTGCCCGGGCCACGTGCAGGTGTTCAACCAGGGCCTGCACAGTTACCGCGACCTGCCGATCCGCTACGGCGAGTTCGGTTCCTGCCACCGCAACGAGCCGTCCGGCGCGCTGCACGGCATCCTGCGCGTGCGCGGCTTCACCCAGGACGACGGCCACATCTTCTGCACCGAAGACCAGGTCGAGGCCGAGGTCACCGCGTTCCACCGGCAGGCACTGAAGGTCTATGCCGATTTCGGCTTCGACGACATCCAGATCAAGATCGCCCTGCGCCCCGAACCGCGCCTGGGCGACGACGCCACCTGGGACAAGGCCGAGAACGCGCTGCGGTCGGCGCTGGCTGCCTGCGGGGTGGAATGGCAGGAGTTGCCGGGCGAAGGCGCCTTCTATGGCCCCAAGATCGAATACCACCTCAAGGACGCCATCGGCCGGACCTGGCAACTGGGCACCATGCAGGTGGATTTCATGATGCCCGGCCGCCTGGGCGCCGAATACGTGGACGAAAACAGCCAGCGCCGCCATCCGGTGATGCTGCACCGGGCCATCGTGGGCTCCATGGAGCGGTTCATCGGCATCCTGATCGAACACCATGCCGGGGCCTTCCCGGCCTGGCTGGCCCCGGTCCAGGCGGTGGTAATGAACATTACCGACGCCCAGGCCGACTACGTGGCCGGGGTCCGCAAAACCCTTGCAGATCAAGGCTTCCGGGTGGAATCCGATTTGCGGAACGAGAAGATCGGCTATAAGATTCGCGAGCACACGCTGCAGCGGGTGCCATACTTGCTGGTGGTTGGGGACCGCGAGCGGGACAATGGCGCCGTGGCCGTCCGCACGCGTTCGGGGGAAGATTTGGGCACAATGTCGGTTGCCGACTTCGCCGAGCGCCTGCGCGACGGGAACGCCGCGTAGGCAAGCTCCGGCCCTGACAAGGGCCGGCACGATTCCTTCTGGAGACTGCAATATCAGTACCCCCGACAACAAGCAGAACCGCAAGAACCATGAAATCCGCGTGCCGCGCGTGCGCGTGATCGGCAGCGGCGGCGAGATGATTGGCGTGCTCTCGCGCGACGAAGCGCTGGCCATGGCCGAAGAGGAAGGCCTGGATCTGGTCGAGATCCAGCCGCAGGCCGACCCGCCCGTCTGCAAGATCATGGACTTCGGCAAGTTCAAGTTCGAGATGCAGAAGAAGGCCAACGAGGCCAAGAAGAAGCAGAAGCAGGTCGAGATCAAGGAACTCAAGTTCCGCCCCGTCACCGACGAAGGCGACTACCAGATCAAGCTGCGCAACATGCGCCGCTTCCTGGAAGAGGGCGACAAGGTCAAGGTCAACATCCGCTTCCGTGGCCGCGAGATGAGCCACCAGGAACTGGGCCGGCAGATGGCCGAGCGCATCGAAGCCGATCTGGGCGACGATATCGTCATCGAATCCCGCCCGCGCCTGGAAGGGCGGCAGATGGTCATGATGATCGCGCCGAAAAAGAAGTGATTTTCCGCGCTGCAAGGCAACCTTGTTCCATGCAGGAGCGGCTCTTGGCCGCGATGGGGCTTTACCGTGAAAGGCGGTCGCGGCCAAGAGCCGCTCCTACAGGCACGAACCCCCTGATTTGCAAGGAAATCCGGCTGCGGGCATAATATGCGGCCCGGTTCGCCGGGCGGCCGCCTGCAGACACCGGGGCAGCCATCAGGACCTGTCGGGTTCCTCTTCTGGAATCAACGACTTACAAGCCGATACGGGCAGGACGGAAAGCATGGCCGCAGGGCCATCGCCCGGATCAGTGACATAAAAACCCAAAGGACATCGCAATGCCCAAGATCAAGACCCACCGGGCGGCGGCCAAGCGTTTCCGGAAGACCGCTTCCGGCAAATACAAGGCCGGCCACGCCAACCGTAGCCACATCCTCACCAAGAAAGCGACCAAGCGGAAGCGCAACCTGCGGCAGACGAACCACGTCCGCGCCGAGGACAGCGGCCGTCTGGACCGCATGCTGCCGTATCTCTGAGGAGGACTGAACCATGGCACGAGTAAAACGTGGTGTGCAGGCACGCCGCCGTCACAAGAAAATCCTGACCCAGGCCAAGGGCTACTACAACGCCCGCCGCAAGGTCTTCCGCGTCGCCAAGCAGGCGGTCATCAAGGCGCAGCAGTACGCCTACATCGGCCGCAAGCAGAAGAAGCGCAACTTCCGTTCGCTGTGGATCACCCGCATCAATGCGGCGGCCCGCATCAACGGCCTGAGCTACAGCCGTTTCATGAACGGCCTGCTCAAGGCCGACATCACCCTGGACCGCAAGGTGCTGGCGGACATCGCCGTGCACGATGCGGCGGGTTTTGCCGCCCTGGCGGAAAAGGCGAAGGGCGCACTCGCGGCATAATGCCTGCGATCTCCACCGTAAAAGCGGTACCGGCAATCCATCGCCGAAACACGTGGGGAAGGGCGCAAGTCCTTCCCCATTGTTTTTTTGCTCGAACATTTCCCCTGTAGGAGCGACGTAAGTCGCGATGGGACGTACCGGTAAAGCTTCATCGCGACTTACGTCGCTCCTGCAAAGGTTGTTTCCTAAGGTCTGATCGTCCATGAGCGAAATCGAATCGTTGTCCGCGCAGGCGCTTGCCGACATCGCATCGGCGCAATCGCCCGATGCGCTGGAACACCTGCGCGTGGCCCTGTTGGGCAAGCAGGGCAGCGTCACCGCCCAGCTGAAGCAGCTCGGCGGCCTGCCGGCCGACCAGCGCAAGGCGGCCGGCGAGGCGATCAACCTCGCACGCGATGCCATCGCGCAGGCGCTGGCCGCGCGCAAGTCCGTGCTGGAGGACGCTGCGCTGGATGCGCGCCTCGCCGGCGAAACCCTCGATGTCACCCTGCCGGGCCGCAACGGCACGCGCGGTGGTTTGCACCCAATCAGCCGCACGCTGGAGCGCATCGCCGACATCTTCGCGCGGCTGGGCTACGAACTGGCCGACGGCCCGGAGATCGAGGACGACTGGCACAATTTCGAGGCGCTGAACTTCCCGCCGCACCATCCGGCGCGCGCCATGCACGACACTTTCTATTTCGGCGATGGCCGCCTGCTGCGCACGCATACCTCGGGCGTGCAGGTGCGCTACATGGGCGAGCACCGGCCGCCGCTGCGCATGATCGCCGCCGGTAAGGTCTACCGCAGCGACAGCGACCAGACCCATTCGCCGATGTTCCACCAGGTGGAAGGCCTGCTGGTGGACGAACACTCCACCTTCGCCGACCTCAAGGGCACGCTGGCCGAATTCGTGCGCGCCTTCTTCGAGCGCGATTTCGAGATGCGTTTCCGTCCCAGCTATTTCCCGTTCGTGGAGCCGGGTGCGGAAGTGGACATCGCCTGGCAGCAACCGGACGGCAGCACGCGCTGGCTGGAGGTGCTCGGCTGCGGCATGGTGCATCCCAACGTGCTGAAGAATTGCGGCATCGATCCGGAGCGTTACACCGGCTTCGCCTTCGGGTTGGGCGTGGAGCGCTTCGCGATGCTGCGCTATGGCGTCAACGACCTGCGCGCGTTCTTCGAGAACGATGTGCGGTTCCTGCGGCAGTTCGCGTAGGGCGCCCGGTCCGTCGTTTTTCCCGGCGTCACGACACTTGATACATGGCAATGGCGGGCCGAAGCCTGCCCTACGGATCACGAACCATGAAGTTCTCTGAAAACTGGTTGCGCAGCCACGTTCCCACCCAGGCCAGCCGCGAAGAGCTGGCCGCCACGCTGACCGCGATAGGGCTGGAAGTCGAGGACGTGGCGGCGCTGGGCGGCAGCCTGGACAAGGTGGTGGTGGCGCGCATCGTCTCGGCGGAGAAACATCCGGAAGCCGATCGCCTGCAGGTCTGCCAGGTCGATGCCGGGCTCGGCCAGCCTTTGCAGATCGTCTGCGGCGCGCCCAATGCGCGCGCCGGACTGGTCGCGCCGCTGGCCCTGGTGGGCGCCAGCTTCGGCGACTTCTCCATCAAGGCGGCGAAACTGCGTGGCGTGGATTCCCATGGCATGTTGTGCTCGGTAAGGGAACTGGGCATCGATGCCGATGCTTCCGGCCTGCTGGAACTGCCGGACGACGCGCCCGTGGGCGCCCCGGTGGCCGATTACCTCGGATTGCCGGACGCGAGCATCGAGATCAAGCTCACGCCCAACCGCGCTGACTGTTTCAGCGTGCGCGGCATTGCCTACGACGTGGCGGCGGCCTGCGGCAGTGAAGTGGTCGCCCTTGACGCCACACCCATGCCCGCCTTGACCGGCAGCGCGCTGGCTGTGGAACTGCATGCCGGCGCCGATGCGCCGCGCTATTGCGGCCGTGTGCTGGAAGGCGTGGACGCCTCCGCGAAGACGCCGGTCTGGATGGCCGAGCGCCTGCGCCGCAGTGGCGTGCGCCCGGTGTCGCTGCTGGTGGACATCACCCAGTACGTGATGCTGGAGCTGGGCCAGCCGATGCATGCCTTCGACCGCGACCTGCTCAAGGGGCCGGTGGGCGTGCGGCGCTCGCGCGACGGTGAAACCGTGAAACTGCTGGATGGCCGCGATGCGGCGCTGGACGACGATTTTCTGGTCATCACCGATGCTGACCGCGTGATCGCGCTGGCCGGCGTGATGGGCGGTTTCGATACCCGCGTCACCGACGGCACCCGCAACATTTTCCTTGAGGCCGCGCATTTCGCGCCGGCCGCCATCATTGGCCGCGGCCGCAAGCTGGGCCTGCACACCGATGCATCGCATCGGTTCGAGCGCGGGGTGGATCCGCAGCTTCCGGCGCAGGCCATCGAAATGGCGACGCGCCTGGTGGTCGAACTGGCCGGTGGATCGCCGGGACCGGTGGTGGAAGCCGTGTTGCCCGAACACCTTTCCGCGCCAACTCCCATCCTGCTGCGCCGCGCCCGCGTGGCCCGAGTGCTCGGCATTGAAATTGCCGATGCGGACGTGGAGCGCATCCTGCGCGCGCTGGGCATGCAGGTCGCGCCGGCTTCCGATGGCTGGAGCGTGGTGGCGCCCGCGCGGCGTTTCGACATCGCCATCGAGGAAGACCTGATCGAGGAACTGGCGCGCATCCACGGTTACGACCGCATTCCGACCACGCTGCCGGGTGGAGCCACCCGCATTGCCGCGCCGAGCGAAACGCAACTGGAAGCCGCCACGGTGCGTCGCCAGTTGGCGGCGCGCGATTACCTGGAAAGCGTCAACTTCGCCTTCGTCGATGCCGCCTTGCAGGCGCAATGGGGCGTTGCCGGGAATGCCGTGCCGTTGGCCAATCCGCTGAGCGCCGAACTGGGCGTGATGCGCACGCGCCTGCTGCCGGGGCTGGTGTCGGCCCTGCAACGGAATGTCGCCCGCCAGGCCGGCCGCGTGCGCCTGTTCGAACTTGGCAACGTATTCGCGGCCAATGTGGAAGGCGCTCCATGGGAAACCCTGCGCATCGCCGCCGTGGCGTGCGGCGATGCCCGGGCTGAGCAGTGGGGGGAACCGGCCCGCAAGGTCGACTTCCACGACCTGAAGGGCGACCTGGAAAGCCTGGCTGCCGCTTCCGGCGCGGTGCTGGAGTACCGGCCGTCACCAGCCGGTTTCGGCCATCCCGGCCGTTCCGCCGATGTCTACCGCGATGGCCGGCCACTGGGCTGGATCGGCCAATTGCACCCGCGCCTGCAGCGGGTACTGGACCTGGACATCGAAGTCATCGCGTTCGAACTGGACCTGGCGGCGCTGACTGCCCGGAACGTCCCCAGGGCGGCCGAATTGTCGCGTTTCCCCGCGGTGCGCCGCGACCTGGCGTTTGTCGTTCCCGGGGCGGTGTCCTGGACGGCACTGGAAACGACGCTGAGGGCGGCCGCAGGCCCGTTGTTGCGCGGGGTGCAACTGTTCGACCGCTACACCGGGCAGGGCGTGGAAACAGGACAGAAAAGTCTCGCTATAGGCTTGATTTTGCAGGACAACTCCCGCACTCTCACAGATCGCGAGGTTGATGAGGCCATCGCCGGGGTGGTGGATGCCATTGCCCGCGAGCATGGCGCCAGGATTCGTGGATAAAGCATCCACGGGGAAAGCGCTTCGCGGATGAAGCGCCCGCGGGCAGGGCGCTACGCGGACCAGGCATTGAAGTTGAAGGCAAGGGGGACAACATGGCACTGACAAAGGCCGAGATGGCGGAGCGGCTGTTCGACGAGGTCGGGCTGAACAAGCGCGAGGCCAAGGAATTCGTGGACGCGTTCTTCGACGTGCTGCGCGGCGCCCTGGAGCAGGGCCGCCAGGTCAAGCTGTCCGGATTCGGCAATTTCGACCTGCGCCGCAAGAACCAGCGCCCCGGCCGCAACCCCAAGACCGGCGAGGAGATCCCGATCTCCGCGCGCACCGTGGTGACCTTCCGCCCCGGCCAGAAGCTGAAGGAACGTGTGGAAGCCTACGCAGGCGGGGAGCAGCATGCTTGATCCCGGCAGCAACCGCGAGCTTCCGCCGATCCCGGCCAAGCGCTACTTCACCATTGGCGAAGTCAGCGAATTGTGCGACGTCAAGCCGCACGTATTGCGCTACTGGGAAACCGAATTCCCCAGCCTGGAACCGGTCAAGCGGCGTGGCAACCGGCGCTACTACCAGCGCCACGACGTGCTGATGGTGCGCCAGATCCGCGGCCTGCTGTACGAGCAGGGGTACACCATCGGCGGTGCGCGGTTGCGTCTGGAAGGCGAAAAGGGCCGTCAGGAGTCGGCGCTGAGCAACCAGATCGCCAGGCAGGTGCGGATGGAACTGGAAGAGGTGCTGCACCTGCTGCGCCGCTGATCCGGTCCCCGGCCGGTGTCTGCCTAGGAATGCGCCGGCCGTTACCGTTATAATTGCCCGACCGCGCCTGGCGCGGTCGCGTTCTTTCCGGGGTATAGCGCAGCCTGGTAGCGCACTTGTCTGGGGGACAAGTGGTCGTCGGTTCAAATCCGGCTACCCCGACCAAATAAAAGTCCGACGACATCCAAGGTCGTCCACGAGACCCCGCAAATTGCGGGGTTTTGTGTTTTTGTCATCCTGCATCGTCCCCGCTTGTCCATTGCAATCCGGCGGTAACTGGCGGTAACTGGGCGTCTTGCCCAAGCTGTTACCGCCAAGGGGGCGCCGTGGCACTAACGGACATGGCTATTCGTAAGGCCAAGCCAGCGGAAAAGCCGCTCAAGCTGCGCGATGGCGGAGGCTTGTACCACCAAATCACCGTATTGCGATGGCCAAGCAAAAGACAGAAAAACCCGCAGGAATGCGGGTTTTTCTTTTGTCCGAGTTTCCGGATGCAAAGGCGGAACCGCGCAGGGCTCAAGAGGTGGGGCGGCGATGGACGCGTGGTTCCGGGATCGTTGCCGGCGAGGGCGGGCTTGCGGGTTCCGGCGTTTGCGAAACGGCCGCGGATTGGGCTTCCCGTTTCCTGGCGTCCTTCTCGTCCTGCTTCTTCTTCTTTGCCAGTTCGCGTTGGCGTTTCTCGAATGCGTAGTTGGGCTTGGCCAAGCTGGTCTCCGTTCAGTTCAGTGGCGGGATTTGGGTGTCGTGGCGCTGGCCGGACGGGCCGGGGGGACATTTTCGCTGTCGGGTCCCTTGCTTTTCAGCGTATGGGTGATGCCGAGCACTTCTATCGTGCCGCCCGCCTTGCGGAACGCATCCAGGTCGGATGCGATGCGTTCGCGGGTGAGCGTATGGTTGTCCTTGGTCTTGCGCGGAGAGAACACCCGGGCGCTCTTGGGGGCGACGATGGCTGGCGCCGGATCGGGGGTGTTTTTCCTTCGTGGCATGGGGGTCTCCGGTCAGTAAAACCGCAGCGGTATGCCGCGGGTGTTTTGATCTCTGTAATCGTTGCGGACTTCCCTGCAGTATGGCCCGGACATGACGAACCTCCTGCAGACCGCAGGCCTGGAGTCGTAGATCGAACAGCGCATGCTCGCCGCATCCACTGCGACGCACCACCCTTCTTCGTCGCGGGCCATGACCTCCAGCCCGGCATCGGTGCGGGTCGTGAGGTGCCTGGGTATCCTGTCTTCGGTTTGCAGCACGACCGTAAGCCGGCAGCACACGGCATCGCATCGGGCGCACAGCGGGACTTTTCCGTCGGTCATGCGCACGTCCCGCGCCGGTAGTGCAGCATGCGGCCGCGATAGGGCGGAACATCCGCGTCGCCCATGGGACAGTGTTCGCACTCCACTTCGAACCCACGCCTAGCCAGCAAGCGGCTGAAACGCGCGCTGTTGCCGCGTCCCGGATCGGTGAAAAGCACTTCCGCAACCGGCAACGCATGGCGTTCAATCATCGCGTCCAGCAATTCGGCATGGCCGCGTTCGTACAGCACGTCGCTGGCGATGATCGCGTCGAAGCGGCCGAGTGCCGACAATGGCGCATCCCATCTCAGGCTCCGGTAATGCAGTGCGGGGAGATCGTTCAGTGCGGCGTTGTAGGCAAGGAATGCTTCGGCCAGCGGGTGCGCGTCGGAAGCAATGACGTTGGCGCCGCGGCGCTGCAGGACAAGGCTGGCCAGGCCAATGCCGCATCCAAGTTCCAGAATGCGCTTGCCTCGCAGGTCGAAACGCTGCATTGCTTGCGCCAGAAGCAGGCCCGATGGCCAGACCTGGCCGAACAGGCTCCATTGCGCGGATGAAATGCCGATGTTCGCGCTGTGGCCATCCGGGTCCGCGAATTGCTGCGTGTCGCTCAGGACGCGCAGGCGATAAACGTGTCCGCCAATGGCGTGCTTGATCTCTCTGACCTGGTAGCCAGGCATGGACGCTCCCGAAAAGGCGGCACCCCGGAAGCGGGGCGGTGACGCGCGGGGAAAAGCACGGAGGGCGACAATGCAAGCGGTCGGACGGGACGACGGGTGATGGCATGGTATGGCCGCCATCCTACGCGAACGTGGCGTAACAGATCGTTATCGCGGCCGGAAATGCGCTGGCGTGGGGTTTTCACGCATACTCAAGCGATTTGAGGAGTTGTTTCATGGCCAAACAGCAGATTGCATTGTTCTCGTTCACGCTTGCAGGGAGCGGGAGTATCGGTCCTGCTGCGTTGTGCGAGATATGGAAACGGGCCAGCGGCACGAATGATGTGGATGTGGCCCGCAACATCGCCCACGGCAGCCAGGGCAAGCCGGTCTACACGCTGTACGCGCCACAAAACCTTGCTGACCTGCCCGGTGTGGAGTCGCGACTGCGGCGCTTGCTGGAAGCGGCGCACCTGAACGTGTCGTTGAGTTCCTTGCACGCATGAGCGGATGCCCGCGCTGCATGCAGCGATGATGTCGGGTTGACCGGTGCGGGTTCCGGAGGCAGGCCTGCTGCCGGCTGAATGCGCAACCATCGCGATGCCGGAGGCGCTGATGCGCCGATCTATGCTGTTGCAAACCGGTATCAGGAGAGCATGCATGCGGTTTTTGGTGGCGTGCGCGGCAATGGCGCTCGCGTTGTTGCCGTGGCAGACAATGGCGCAATCGCGGGATCAGGGCGAAGTGCCGCTGATCGATGAAGTGGAAGAGGAAAGCGCGGATATCATCGAGATGGACGCGGTGGTGGTCAGCGGCGTGCAGCCGGGGCCGGGCCTGTGGAAGGTGCGCCATGGCGAGCGCACGCTTTATATCCTGGGCACGGTGTCGCCGTTGCCGAGGGGCATGGAATGGCATTCGGACGAGGTGACCGCGGTGCTGGAGGAGACGGGCGCAGTGCTCGGTTCGCCGGGCGTGTCCATCGGCGCCAATGTCGGGATGCTGCGCGGATTGACCCTGCTGCCTTCGGCGATGCGGGCAATCAACAATCCGGACGGGAAGACGCTGGAACAGGTGTTGCCGGCGGACGTGTACGCGCGCTGGGCGGCGCTGAAAACGCGCCACCTTGGCCGCGACCGCGGCGTGGAGAAGAAGCGGCCGATGTTCGCGGCATCGGAATTGTACGAAAGCGCCGTCAAGCGCGCCGGCCTGCGCAGAGGCGTGGTCGGTCCGGTCCTGGAGGCCGCGTTGAAACGCCGGAAGATGAAGTCCACCTCGACCATGCTGGGATTGAAGATCGACGATCCCAAGTCCGCGATTGCCGATTTCCGCGCGGAAGCGCTGAAGCCGGAGGACATCGAATGTTTCAGCAGGACGCTGGACATAGTGGAGCACGACTTGCCGGAGATGGTGGCGCGCGCCAATGCCTGGGCGGTCGGCGATATCGAGGCGCTGCAATCGATGCCGCTGGAAAGCCAATACCGCGCCTGCCTGTCGGCATGGAGCGACAGCGAGGTGGCGCGTAAGCGCGGCATCAGCGATATCGACGCCCGCGTGCGTGCGCGCTGGATGGAGGTGGCCGAGGAGGCGCTGGCGAAGCACGAGACCGTGTTCGCGACGGTACCCATCGCCGAGCTGTTGAGGCCTGGCGGTTATCTGGAGTTGCTGGCGGCCAAGGGATACGAGGTGGAGTCGCCCTGACCGGTGCCGCCTCAGCCGGCTGCCGAAAGAATGCCTTCGGGTTTGCCCAATGCCGGCCAGCGCCGCAATACCGAGGCGCGGATGCCCGCGGTATCGATTCCGGCTTCGGTCAACAGGTCTTCGCGGCTGGCGTGACGCTGGAATTGGTCCGGCAGGCCCAGGTGCAGGATGGGCAGGGTAATGCCTTCGGCATTGAGCAGTTCGGCCACGCCGGAGCCCGCGCCGCCCATCACCACGTTGTCCTCGATGGTGGCGAAGCCCTGGTGGGTTTGCGCCAGCTCCAGAATCAGCGCACGGTCCAGCGGCTTGACGAAGCGCATGTTGACCACGGTCAGGCCCAACTCGCGTCCGACTTGCTCGGCAGCGGCCAGCGTTGAACCGAAAGCCAGCAGTGCAACCTGTGTGCCGCGCTGGCGCAGTTCGGCCTTGCCGATGGCCAGCGTGTCCAGTGATGGTTGCACCGCCACTCCGGGGCCGGTGCCGCGCGGATAGCGCACGGCGGCGGGACCGTTGTGGTGGTAGCCGGTGCTGAGCATCTGCCGGCACTCGTTTTCATCGGCCGGCGCCATCACCACCATGTGCGGCACGCAGCGCAGGTAGCTGAGGTCCAGGTTGCCGGCATGGGTGGCGCCGTCCGGGCCGACCACGCCGCCGCGGTCGATGGCGAACAGCACGTCGAGTTTCTGGGTGGCCACGTCGTGCACCAATTGGTCGTAGCCGCGCTGCAGGAAGGTGGAGTAGATGGCCACTACCGGTTTGGCTCCTTCGCAGGCCATGCCGGCGGCCAGCGTCACCGCGTGCTGTTCGGCAATGGCGACATCGTAGTAGCGGTCCGGGTATTCCTTGCTGAAGCGCACCAGGCCGGAGCCTTCGCGCATGGCCGGGGTGATGCCCAGCAGTTTGGGTTCGGCGGCGGCCATGTCGCAGAGCCAGTCACCGAATACATCGGTGTAGGTGGGCTTCTTCGCGCCGGCCTTGCTGACCAGGCCCTTCTGCGGGTCGAACGGGCCCACGGCGTGGTAGCCGATCTGGTCGCCTTCGGCCAGCTCATAGCCCTTGCCCTTGGTGGTGATGACGTGCAGCAACTGCGGGCCCTTGAGGGTCTTCAGCATCTTCAACGCGCCGACCAGCGCGTTCACGTCGTGGCCATCGATGGGGCCGGTGTAATGGAAGCCCATCTCCTCGAACAGCGTGGACGGCACGAACATGCCTTTCCAGTGCTCTTCCCAGCGGCGCACGAAGCGCGCCGTGGGCCTGTTCTTGTCGCCCAGCAGTTTCTTGCCGCCTTCGCGCATGGCGTTGAGGGTCTTGCTGCTGGTCATCCGGCCCAGCATCTTGGTCAGGCCGCCGACGTTTTCCGAGATCGACATCTGGTTGTCGTTGAGGACCACCAGCAGGTTCGGTTCCGGCTCCATGCCGCCGGCGTGGTTGAGCGCTTCGAAGGCCATGCCGGCGGTCATTGCGCCGTCACCGATCACCGCGACGACCTTGCGGTCGTCTTCCGCGCGCTGCAATGCGATGGCCATGCCCAGCGCCGCCGAGATGGAGGTGGACGAGTGGCCGACGCCGAAGGTGTCGTATTCGCTTTCCTCGCGTTTCGGGAACGGCGCCACGCCGTCCTTCTGCTTGACCGTGTGGATCCGGTCGCGGCGGCCGGTGAGGATCTTGTGCGGGTAGGTCTGGTGGCCCACGTCCCAGACCAGGCGGTCCACCGGAGTCTCGTAAAGATAGTGCAGGGCCACGGTCAGCTCGATCACGCCCAGACCGGCGCCGAAGTGTCCGCCGCTCTTGCCCACCGACTCGATCAGGTAGGCGCGCAACTCGTCGGCGATGGCCGGCAGTTCGGACTCCTCGAACTGGCGCAGGTCGGCGGGAGTCTGGATGCGCGAGAGGCGCGGGTAGCGGGCGGCGTCGATCATCGTGGCGGTGCTTGGCTGATCCGCCATTTTCCTCCCCATTCGGAGGGGGGGCAAGCCAAACCGTTCAGGCGGGGGCCTTGTTCCGGCGCCGTGAATGTGCCGGTTCGCCGGGAGGACGAATGTCTTCAGCCAGTGGCAAGCTTGGAGCGCTTGGGCAACTGCGCCTTCAGGAAGGCCATCTGGTCGGCCAGGATGTTGCGGTTGGACAGGATGAGGTGCTCGATCCAACTGGGCCGGTAGGGCACGGCCAGCAGCGGCATGTTGGCCTGTTGCGGCGTGCGGTTGCCCTTGCGGGAGTTGCACTGGAAGCAGGCCGACACCACGTTTTCCCACACGTCCAGGCCACCCTTGGACAGCGGCATCACGTGGTCGCGGGTCAGGTGCGGGCGCGAGCATTCCCGTCCGCAATACAGGCACAGGTGGGCGTCGCGCGCGAACAGCGCGGTGTTGCTGAGCGTGGGCGTGGGGTCCAGTGCGCGCGAGCGGGCATGGCCGCGCGAGGCGATGATGGGATGGAGTTCCAGCGCACTGCGCTCACCGGTCAGCCGGCTGGTGCCTCCGCGGATGCGCAGGCAGGGATCGCCCAGGGTCCACGCCACCGCGTCGCGCGCGTACAGGCAGGCGGCGTCCTGCCAGTTGATCCAGTCCAGCACGCGGCCGTGCGCATCCAGCGACAGCAGGCGCGGGGTGGCGCGGAACGGGGAGACGGGAGAGTAGGAGGGTGCCGGCAAAGGGCCAGCAGGGGCGCCGGATCCGATCGGGTGAAGCTGAGCTCTGTCTGCTTCCATCGGGGAAACAGCTTATACCCAAATGATGACGATTTGGATAGTTGGCCTGTCGGGCCTGCGCGAATACGGTCCTGGACAGGGCGGCTTGCCTGCGCATGCGCATCGCGCCGGATGGCGCGATGCTTGTCGCCGGACGCATCGCCGGAATCGCGGTGGATACGGCGATGCGCGCCCTGTTGCCCGGGATCATTCGCCGAAGCGTTCGTCCTCCATCGCCATCAACGACGACGCGCCGCTTTCGATGGCGGCGGCATGTGCCAGCGTGCGCGGCAGGATGCGGGCGTAGTAGAAGCGGGCGGTCTCCAGCTTGGCCTGCTTGAAGGCGTCGCCATGCGCGGAGGCTTGTGCCGCGGCCACGCTGCGCGCCCACCAGTAGGCCAGCACCACATAGCCGGAGTAGAACAGGTAGTCATGGCTGGCGGCGCCGAGCTCTTCGGGATTGGCGGCGGCGCGTTGCAGGATGTCCTGGGTCAGCTTCGCCCATTCGCCGGCCTTGTGTTGCAACGGGCCGATGAATTCGGCGACGGCGGGATTGTCGGCGTTGGCTTTCACGAAGGCGTCGATTTCGGCCAGGAACAGTTTCAGTCCCGCGCCTTGCGTGGAGGCGGTCTTGCGGCCGATCAGGTCCAGCGCCTGGATGCCGGTGGTGCCTTCGTACAGCGTGGTGATGCGCGCGTCGCGGGCCAGTTGCTCCATGCCGTGTTCGTGGATGTAGCCGTGGCCACCGAAGCACTGCAAGGCGTTGTAGGTGTTCTCGATGCCCCATTCGGTCTGGCAGGCCTTGGAGATAGGGGTCAGGAAGCTGACCAGGGTGTCGGCACGTTCGCGCTCGGCGGGATCCTCGGCATGGTGGGCGACATCGATCAGGGTGGCGGCGTGCAACGCCAGCAGGCGGCTGCCTTCCACCAGCGATTTGACCGTCAGCAGCATGCGCCGCACGTCCGGGTGCACGATGATGGGGTCGGCCGGTTTTTCCGGGAATTTCGGTCCGGACAGCGAGCGGGTTTGCAGGCGCTCGCGGGAATAGCGCAGGGCGTTCTGGCAGGCGCGTTCGGACAGGCCGATGCCCTGCAGGCCCACGCCCAGGCGCGCGGTGTTCATCATGGTGAACATGGCTTGCAGGCCCTTGTGCGGCTGGCCCACCAGGTAGCCCTGGGCGCCGTCGAAATTCATCACGCAGGTGACCGAGCCCTTGATGCCCAT
>CAZLSG010000029.1:0-33649 GCA_964562135.1 uncultured Pseudoxanthomonas sp.
CGGATCTGGTCGGCCGCCAGCGCCACGGCCTGCAGGCCGGAGGAGCAGAAGCGGTTGATGGTCTGCGCGGCCACGGTGTCCGGCAGGCCAGCCAGCAGCACGCCGATGCGCGCCACGTTCATGCCTTGCTCGCCCTCGGGCATGGCGCAGCCGATGATGGCGTCGTCGATGCGGCCAAGGTCGATGCCCGGCGCCTGTGCGACCACGGCCTTGAGCACGTGCGCGAGCATGTCGTCGGGACGGGTGTTGCGGAACACGCCCTTGGGCGCCTTGCCTACCGGCGTGCGGGTGGCGGCGACGATGTAGGCGTCCTGGATTTTTTTGCTCATGTCTGTATGTCCTGTGTCGTCGTCGGTCAGTTGCGGAGCGGCTTGCCGGTCTTCAGCATGTGCGCGATGCGCGCCTGCGTCTTTTCCTGCTGCGCCAGTTCGACGAAATGCCTGCGCTCCAGCTTCAGCAGCCACTCCTCGTCGACCACCGCGCCGCGATCCACTTCGCCGCCGCACAGCACGGTGGCGATGCGGGTGGCGATCTCGTAGTCGTAGGGGCTGATGAACCTGCCTTCGAGCATGTTGACCAGCATCATCTTGAAGGTGGCAATGCCGACGTCGCCGGCCACCTGGATGCGGCGGGCGGGCAGGGGCGGGCGGTAGCCGGTCTCGGCCAGCGCGCGTGCTTCCTGCCTGGCGATGTACAGCAGTTCGTAGGCGTTGAATGCGACCTTGTCGTTGGCGCGCAGCAGGCCGAGTTCCTTCGCCTCGATGGCGGAAGACGACACCTTTGCCATCGCCACCGTCTCGAACGTCTTCTTCAGTTCGGCGAACACGTCACCGCCGGGGCCGGCCGCCTGCGAGGCGCGCACCGCGATTTCCTTCAGGCCGCCGCCCGCAGGCAGCAAGCCAACGCCGGCTTCGACCAGGCCGATGTAGCTTTCAAGGTGCGCGACGGTGCGGGCGCTGTGCATCTGGAACTCGCAGCCGCCGCCCAGTGCCAGTCCGCGCACTGCCGCGACCACCGGCACCAGCGAATACTTGATGCGCTGGCTGGTGGCCTGGAAGTTGGCGACCATCGCCTCGAACTCTGCGATCTTGCCCGCCTGTAGTGCGCCCAGTGCACCGGCTAGGTCGGCACCGGCGGAGAAGGGTTCCTTCGGCTGCCAGATGACTAGGCCGGCGAACTTCCTCTCGGCAATGCCGACCGCTTCCTGCAGGCCGTCCAGCACCGCGTCGGAGACGGTATGCATCTTGGTCTTGAAGCTGACCACGCCGATATCGTCGCCGTCCGTCCACAGGCGGATGCCGGCGTTCTCGAATACGGTTTCGCCTTGCGCGAACGATTCGCCCAGCAGTGGGTCGGGGAAGCGCTGGCGCTTGTACACGTCCAGCGACGAGCGCGGCAGCTTGGCGTTCTTTGCCGGGCTGTAGCTGCCCTCGGCGGCGTGCACGCCCTCGCGGCCGTCGAATACCCAGTCCGGCAGCGGCGCACTGCTCATGGCCTTGCCGGCGACGATGTCGTCGGCGATCCACTGCGCCACCTGCTTCCAGCCGGCCGCTTGCCAGGTCTCGAACGGACCCAGCGACCAGCCGTAGCCCCAGCGGATGGCCAGATCCACGTCGCGGGCGGTCTCGGCGATGTCGGCCAAGTGATAGGCGCTGTAGTGGAACAGGTCGCGGAACACCGCCCACAGGAACTGCGCCTGCGGATGCTCGCTGGCACGCAGCTTGGCGAACTTCTCGGCAGGGTCCTTGATCTTCAGGATCTCGACCATCTCCGGCGCGGCGGCGCGATCGGCCGGACGGTAGTCCTGCTTTTCCAGGTCGAGGACGACGATGTCCTTGCCCATCTTGCGGAAGATGCCGGCACCGGTCTTCTGTCCCAGCGCACCCTTGGCGATCAGCGCCTCCAGCCACTTGGGCGATTTGAAGTAGGCGTGCCACGGGTCGTCGGGCAGGGTGTCGGCCATTGTCTTGATGACGTGGGCCATGGTGTCCAGGCCGACCACGTCGGAGGTGCGGTACGTCGCCGACTTCGGCCGACCGATCAGGGGGCCGGTGATCGCGTCCACCTCGTCGAAGCCGAGGCCGGACTCCGCAGTGTGGTGGGCGGTGGCGAGGATCGAGAACACGCCGATGCGGTTGCCGATGAAGTTCGGGGTGTCCTTGGCGTAGACCACGCCCTTGCCCAATGTGCTGGTCAGGAAGGTTTCCAGCCCCTCCAGCACCGCCTTGTCGGTGGTCCTGGCCGGGATCAGCTCGGCCAGGTGCATGTAGCGCGGTGGGTTGAAGAAGTGCACGCCGCAGAAACGGTGGCGGAGTTCTTCCGGAAGAACATCGGCCAAGGCATTGATTCCCAAGCCGGATGTATTGCTTGCCAGCACGGCATGGGCGGGCACGAACGGCGCGATCTTCCGGTACAGGTCCTGTTTCCAGTCCATCCGTTCGGCGATGGCCTCGATGATCAGGTCGCAGTCCTGCAACTGTTCCAGCCCGGTGTCGTAGTTGGCCGGGGTGATGGCCTCGGCCAGCGACTTGCCGGCGAGCGGGGCCGGGCTCAGTCTGGCGAGATTGCCGATGGCCTTGAGCACGATCCCGTTGGCCGGGCCCTCCTTCGCGGGCAGGTCGAACAGCACGGTATCCACACCGGCATTGGTGAGGTGGGCGGCAATCTGCGCCCCCATCACGCCGGCGCCGAGGATGGCGGCTTTGCTGACAAGCAATTTATCGGACATGTTCATAAATCCTTGTTTGTAAAAGTAATTTTGTTGCTCATTTGGCTTGAAGGCCAGCGGCTGCAAACCGGATCAGTTCCCTCGCGGCGTGTTCACGATGGGCGGCTTCCGTGACACCTGCGGGACGCTTGATCAGGCCGAAATCGGCCATGGCATAGGTCAAGGCGCCGGATACGAAGTCCAGTCGCCAATACAGCTCTTCCTTGCTCAGTCCGGGGATGCACCCGGCAATGGCCTTGCCGAATTCGCGCAGGACATGCCCGTAATGGTCGGACAGGAACTGGCGCAGGCTGTCGTTTTTCTCCGCATAGGCACGGGCGATCACGCGGACGAAAGCGCCCCCGCCATGGCGGTCCTGGGCCAGCGCGAGGGCGGGTTCCACGAAGGCGGCCAGGATGGGTTCAAGCTGGTCGGGTCGTTTTTGCAGGGCTTTTTCCAGTTGCTCCAGGCGTTGGGCCGTCATGTCGTCCATGCGTCGCCGGAAAACCTCGTTGACCAGGTTTTCCTTGGAGCCGAAGTGGTAGTTGACCGCCGCGATGTTCACGTCCGCCCGGCTGGTGACCTGGCGGAGCGAGGTCCCGGCAAAACCATTCATCGCGAACAGCTCTTCGGCCGCGCCCAGAATCCGGTCCTTGGTGGAAAAATGTGCTGCGTTGCCCATGCAGGACGCCCGTCAATCAAACGATTGTTTGATTCTGCTCCTCGGAATGGTCCAATGTCATGCTGCTATGCAGCGCAACTGCCCGAAGGGGTTGATACGGCGCTGTGATCCAGTACGCCAATCGGGTAGAATCACGGTACGCAATTAAGGCTAAGCCCGCGTTTCGACGCGGGTTTTTCGTGTTAACCTCGGGCTCCACGTGGCCCGCCCAACGGAGAAATCCCCATGGCGCTGGAGCGCACCCTGTCCATCATCAAGCCCGATGCCGTCGCCAAGAATGTCATCGGAGAAATCTATTCCCGCTTCGAGAAGGCCGGCCTGAAGGTCATCGCCTCCAAGCAGAAACATCTCTCGCGCAACGAAGCCGAAGGCTTCTACGCCGTGCATCGCGAGCGCCCGTTCTTCAATGCATTGGTCGAATTCATGATCAGCGGCCCGGTGCAGATCCAGGTGCTGGAAGGCGAAGGCGCGATTGCGAAGAACCGCGAGCTGATGGGCGCCACGAATCCGAAGGAAGCCGCACCGGGCACCATCCGCGCGGATTTCGCGGACAGCATCGACGCCAATGCCGTGCACGGTTCCGATGCGCCCGAAACCGCCGCGGTGGAGATCGCGTACTTCTTCGCGAGCACCGAGATCTTTCCACGCTGATCGTTGCCATATGCCTACGTGAACAAAGTCGCAGCCAACACGAAACAGAACCTGCTCGACCTTGATCGCGAGGGTCTGGAGCTTTTCTTCGCCGACACCCTCGGCGAGAAGCGCTTCCGCGCACACCAGGTGATGAAGTGGATCCACCACCGCCACGTCACCGATTTCGATGAAATGACGGACCTGGGCAAGGCGCTGCGCGCCAAGCTGCAGGAGCACGCGGAAGTGCGCGTGCCGCAGGTCCAGTTCGAGAAACCTTCCACCGATGGCACCCACAAGTGGCTGTTGGCGATGGATGGCAGCAACGCCATCGAAACCGTCTACATCCCCGACAAGGGCCGGGGCACGCTGTGCGTGTCCTCGCAGGTGGGCTGCGCGCTCAACTGCCAGTTCTGCTCGACCGCGACCCAGGGCTTCAACCGCAACCTCTCCACCGCCGAGATCATCGGCCAGGTGTGGGTGGCCGCGAAGCACCTGGGGAACGTGCCGCACAAGCAGCGCAAGCTCACCAACGTGGTGATGATGGGCATGGGCGAGCCGCTCATGAACTTCGACAACGTGGTGCGCGCGATGAGCGTGATGCGCGACGACCTGGGCTATGGGCTGGCGAACAAGCGCGTCACGCTGTCGACCGCCGGCCTGGTGCCGATGATCGACAAGCTGGGCGAGGTCAGCGACGTCTCGCTGGCAGTATCGCTGCATGCGTCCAACGACGAGCTTCGCAGTGAACTGGTGCCGTTGAACAGGAAATACCCGATCGCCGAGCTGATGGATGCCTGCGCGCGCTATGCGCAGCGCAAGCGGGGCCAATCGATCACCTTCGAATACACGTTGATGAAGGACGTCAACGACCAACCCGCGCATGCGCGGGAACTGGTGCGGTTGATGCGCGATTTCGACAACCGGTTGCAGATGAAGGATGCGGCCAAGGTCAACCTGATCCCGTTCAATCCGTTCCCCGGCACCAGGTTCGAGCGTCCCGACGATGCGGCCATCCGCCGTTTCCAGAAGCTGCTCAACGACGCCGGCAGGATCGCGCCGGTGCGCCGCACCCGTGGCGACGATATCGACGCGGCCTGCGGTCAGCTCAAGGGGCAAGTGATGGACCGCACCCGTCGCCAGGCCGAATTCCAGCGCAAACTCCAGATGCAGGGCATGAACGATGCGGCTGCCTGAGTGGTGCGCATTGCTGGTCGTTTCCGCGCTGCTGCTTGGCGGTTGCGGCAGGCCTGCCAATATAAAGGTGGATCCCAAGCGCAAACCGGCGGGTCAAGTGGCGCCGGACTACAGCGTGTCCGACAATCCGGAGGTCAAGCGCCGCACCCAGGTGCGCCATCAGCTTGTCCGCGCTGGGCAGCATCTCCAGGCAGGTGATCTGGTGGCTGCCGAAAAGGAGGTTCGCGCCGTTCTGAAGTCGAATCCGTCCTCGGTGGAGGGCCATACCCTCATGGCCGTCATCGAAGCCCAGCGGGGGCGCACATCGGAGGCCGGCGGCCATTACAAGCGGGCGGCCGAACTTGCGCCAGACAGTGGCGCAGTCCAGAACAATTACGGCGCATGGCTGTGCGGAAATGGCTATGCGGCCGAATCGCTGGTCTGGTTCGATCGCGCCCTCAGTGATCCCGGGTACGCCACGCCTGCGGCCGCGCTGGCCAATGCCGGCGGCTGCGCGCTGGAAACCGGGCAGTACGAACGCGCCGAACGGGACCTTCGCCAAGCATTGGCGCTGGACCCGGGCAATGCCTATGCCTTGGCTGCCATGGCCAGGAGTGAATACAGGAACGGGCGCTATTTCGAGGCGCGCGCCTTTTCGGAAAGATACCTGTCTGCTGCACCTGCGGTGCCGGACATGTTAAAACTTGCGGCTGACATCGAAGAAAAACTGGGCGCCAGGGCGGCGGCTGATCGCTATCTCCAACAATTGCAGACACAGTTTCCGGCTGCCGTCGAAGCGCAGCCGGGACGGAAAGCAGGGCCATGACCGATCCAAACCTGATCGACAAAGAGTGCATGCGAGGCTGTGGAGATCTCTTGCGCCAGGCGCGAGAGAGCGCCGGTCTGCGGGTGGAGGAGGTCTCGGCCCGGCTCAGGGTGCCCATGCACATCGTGGAAGCGCTGGAAGCGGAACACTGGGATCGGCTCGGGGCGCCCGTGTTCGTGCGAGGGCAATTGCGCAGCTATGCGCGCTTGCTCGGGGTGGACGTGGCCCCTTATCTCCAGCAGGCCCGCCTGGACACAGTGGCGCCGGCGAATCTGGTCAGCCGCAGCCATGACCCGCGATGGAAGCATCTTGCGGAAAACGCCGCACGGCGCGCGGTGTACGTGGTCATCACCGCCGTGCTGGTGGTTCCGGTCTGGATGGCTACCCAGTCCCATTGGGGAAGGGCGCCCGTGCAGGAAGCATCGCTTGACGTTGCTCCGGTGCAATCCCGCGTCGAGACATCCGCGGTGGCCGCGCAGCAGTCCCAGCGCATCTCGGCGCGCCCCTACGTTGCCTCCATTGCCCCCATTTCCCGCCCGGAAGCCGCCGAACCGGAGCCTTCCGTTGCGACTGTCTTTGCCTTGCGCATCAATGAGGACAGTTGGGCGCAGATCATGGCGCCTGACGGAAACACCATCGAAGAAGGTCTCCTGAAGGCCGGCGAGGAGCGTCAGTACGCGCGGGGGGAGGTGGGCAGGGTGGTGCTCGGGAATGCCGCCGGGGTCGTGGTTCAGCATGCGGGTAGTACGGTGGACACGGCGCCGTACCGCCGCGCCAACGTTGCGCGCTTCACGGTATCCCCCGAAGGCGCGGTTACCCCTATTGCCGACTGAAGCAGATGTCGGAACCAAACTTTATTTGAGGCCCTGGCAACGGGGTTGAGGTCGCAGATGGCATTGGATGATTTGCTGGACGAACACGAACAGGGCGAACGTGTCCGCAGTTGGCTGAGGAACAACGCATTGGGCCTGGTGGGCGGTGTCGCGCTGGGGTTGGCGGTGATCTTCGGATGGCAAACATGGCAGAAGAGTCATGTGAACAAGAAGGCGCAGGCCCATCTCGACTACGCGGCCGCGATGGAAAGCATCGATGCCGGCAACCTGGAACAGGCGCACGCCAGTGTCGGGGCCCTGGCCGGCGAGAATGCCGTTTACGAGGACATTGCCGCCCTGCGCCTGGCCAAGGCGCAGCTTGTGGCGGGCGACCGGGATGCTGCCATCGCCACCTTGCGGGCCGTGGAAACCGATCCCGACTTGCGCCCATTGCTGAATCTCCGCCTTGCGCGCTTGCTGATCGACGCGGGGCAGGCCGAGGAGGCGTTGAGCGTGTTGGGAGAAGCCGACGATTCATCCGCACTTGAGGCGCGCGGGGATGCTCTCGTGGCCGCGGGGAAGGTGGATGAGGCCCGCGAGACATACCTGAAGGCGTTGACCGGCATGGATGTTGCCGCTCCCCAGCGCAGGCTGGTGGAATTGAAGCTTGCCGGTGTGGGCGGCGTTGCGCCCAAGAATGCCGAACCCATCTGATGGAATACTCATCCATGTTCAAACGTATCGTTGCAATGGTTGCAATGCTGGTGTTGCTGGCTGGCTGCAGCACCGTCAAGGGATGGTTCGGCGGCAAGGAGAAGGAGGGCGAGAAGCCCACCAAGCCCGCGGAGTTGGTCGACTTCACCAGCACGGCCAATATCGCCAGGCTATGGACAGTGAGAGTGGGCAAGGGCGAGGGCAAGACAGGCGTGCGCCAGGTTCCCGTTGTCGCCGATGGGCGCGTCTATGCGGCTGCGCTGGAAGGCGGCGTGAGCGCGCTGGATCTGCAGAGCGGCCAGCGACTGTGGCATTACAAGTCCGATCTGCGCCTGTCCGGTGGTCCGGGAGCGGGCGATGGTTTGGTGGTTGCCGGCACCCTGGATGGGGAGGTGATCGCTCTGGATGCGACCACTGGCACGGAAAAGTGGCGGGCCAAGGTGCCCAACGAAATCATTTCCGCGCCTGCGGTGGGACAGGGGCTGGTGCTGGTGCGTTCCAATGACGGCCGGGTCACGGCCTTCGATGCCGCCAATGGCGAGCGCCGCTGGTTCTGGAACCACGACATGCCCAGCCTGACGGTACGGGGGAATGCGCCATTGACCCTGGGGCCGGGCGTTGTCTTCGTGGGCAATGACGATGGCACCGTCAGTACCTTGCTGCTGAGCGACGGTCGTGAAGTCTGGCAACAGGCCATTGGCATTCCCGAAGGCCGTACCGAGCTCCAGCGCATGTCCGACGTCGATGGCGCGCCGGTGCTGGATGGCGCCACGCTGTATGCCACCAGTTTTCAACGCGAGACCGTTGCCCTGGAAGGTCCGAGTGGACGCCCGTTGTGGACGCGGGAAAACGGCGGCGCAGGCGGGGTAGGCGTGTCGTCGGGACGCGTGTTGGTCACCGATCCGGATGGCACTGTCTGGGGGCTCGACAAGTTCAGTGGCAGCGCGATGTGGTCCAACGCGCAACTCGCCCGCCGTCTGGTGACGGCCCCGGCGGTGCATGGCGACTATGCCGTGGTGGGCGATTACGACGGCTACCTGCATTGGCTGAGACTGGATGACGGCCAGTTCGCCGCGCGCGCCAAGGCCGGAGGCAAGGCCCTGAAAGGCCAGCCCGTGGAAGCCGACGGCATTCTGATCGTGCAGAACGTGGACGGCGAGCTCAGCGCCTTTCGCGTGCAGTAAACATCTCCATCCCGCCCCTTATCCGCGGTGGGAGCGACGCATGTTGCAAGCACCATCACGAAGCCGTCTTGGCCACGGATGACACGGATTCACGTGGAATAAGCTTTATCCGTGGAAATCCGTGCCATCCGTGGCTTCATTGCTTTTCCTCCGGGCTTGGTCGCGACTGACGTCGCTCCCACAGGGAGGCCGCCCCGGCAGTCCTCTGCCGTATCCACGGCAGCGGCCCGCCTGTAAACTGCCCGCGATGCGCGCATGGCGCATCGGTAAGACGCGCCCTTTCCCCGCAGGGCCATGAACTCCAGGGTTTTTGCATGCTTCCCCTCGTCGCACTGGTCGGTCGTCCGAATGTCGGCAAATCGACGCTTTTCAATGCGTTGACGCGCACGCGCGACGCGCTGGTCCACGACCAGCCTGGCGTGACCCGCGACCGCCACTATGGCGTGTGCCGCCTGGATGAGGAGCGGCACTTCCTGCTGGTGGATACCGGCGGCATCGCCGGCAGCGAGGAAGGACTGGCGGGCGCGACCGCGCGGCAGGCGAGGGCGGCGGCGGAAGAAGCCGATCTGGTGCTGTTCGTCGTGGATGGCCGCGAGGGCGCCTCCACCCTGGACGACGACATCCTGGCCTGGCTGCGCAAAAGCGCGCGCCCGGTGGTGCTGGTGGTCAACAAGATCGATGGCGTGGGCGAGGCGGCCGCGGTGGCGGAGTTCTCCCGCTATGGTTTCAAGGACGTGCTGGCCACGTCGGCCGCGCACCGCCAGGGTATCGACGACCTGCTGGCCGAAGTGCTGGGGCGCTTGCCGGAGCAAGGCGCAGGCGAGGCGCTGGACCAGGATCCGGACCGGATCCGCATTGCTTTCGTGGGGCGCCCCAACGTGGGCAAGTCGACACTGGTGAACCGCTTGCTGGGCGAAGAGCGCATGATCGCTTCCGAGGTGCCCGGCACCACGCGCGATTCGATCGCGGTGGACATGGAGCGCGATGGACGCCGTTACCGGTTGGTGGATACCGCCGGGCTCCGGCGCAAGTCCAGGGTGGACGAAGTCGTCGAAAAGTTCAGCGTGGTCAAGACCCTGCAAGCCATCGAGCAATGCCAGGTGGCCGTGCTGCTGCTGGATGCCACCGAAGGCGTCACAGATCAGGATGCCAGTGTGCTGGGGGCCATCCTGGATGCCGGGCGGGCGCTGGTGGTGGCCGTCAACAAATGGGATGGCCTGAGCACGTACCAGCGCGAGCAGGCCGAGGCCTTGCTGGCGCGCAAACTGGGATTCGTGGAGTGGGCCGAGGCCGTGCGCATTTCGGCCAAGCATGGGTCCGGCCTGCGCGAGCTGTTCCGAGCCATCCATCGCGCGCATGCTTCGGCTACCCGCGAATTCGGCACCAGCGAACTCAACCGTGCCCTGGAGATTGCCATCGAGAGCAATCCGCCCCCCAGCATCCGCGGTCATGTTTCCAAGCTGCGCTACGTGCACCCGGGCGGCAACAATCCGCCGACCTTCATCGCGCACGGCACCCGCCTGAAGGTGCTGCCGGATTCCTATCGGCGCTATCTGGAGAACTTCTTCCGCAAGCGCTTCAAGCTGGTCGGGACACCGGTGAGGTTCCTGTTCCGGGAAGGCGAGAACCCCTACGCGGACAAGAAGAACGTACTGACCGAGCGCCAGGTGGCGAAAAAGCGCCGACTGATCCGCCACGTCAAGCGCGGGAAATAGAACACCGGCATTCCATGCAGGCTCTGCTTGCGACAAGGGTGGCTTATCCGGTTTGCGCGATAATCTCCGCATGAGCATCAGGGAAATCCTTCCGCTTGAAGCAATGGAGCGGCTCGCACGGGGAGCCGTGCTCATCGACGTGCGCGAGCCGCATGAATGGGCCACCGGGGTAGCCAGGGGCGCGCGTTGCATCGTGCGCGAGGAACTGGAATCCGATCCAGTGGCCTGCCTGCCCGACGCGGGCGCAGAAGTAGTGCTGATCTGTGAAATGGGCGGCCGTTCGCTGAAGGCGGCCGAGGCACTGCGTGCCGCCGGTTACACCCGGGTGGTTTCGGTGGCGGGCGGCACCTCCGCGTGGGCGAAGGAAGGGCTCCCGCTGGTTCGTCCAGACATGGATTCGGACGATGCCGATTTCATGGACCGTTATTCCCGGCATCTCCGCTTGCCCGAGGTGGGGGTGGAGGGCCAGCGCAAACTGGAGGCCTCGCGCGTGCTGCTGGCGGGCGCAGGCGGGCTGGGTTCGCCGGCGGCTTTTTACCTGGCCGCCGCAGGCATCGGCCACTTGCGCCTTGTCGACGACGACATGGTGGAGCGCAGCAATCTCCAGCGCCAGATACTGCATGCCGAAGACCGCATTGGCCAGGCCAAGGTGGAATCGGCGGCCATGGCATTGACCGCGCTCAATCCGCGCGTGCGGGTGGAGGCTTTCGAGGAGCGGTTGGTTTCCGGGAACGTCGAGCGCCTGCTGCAGGACGTGGACGTGGTGATAGATGGTTCCGACAACTTCCCCTTGCGCTACCTGCTGAACGATGCCTGCGTGAAGCTGGCCAAGCCGCTGGTCTACGGCGCGGTGCAGCGCTTCGAAGGCCAGGTGGGCGTGTTCGATGCCGGGCGGCAGCGCGGTCGCGCACCCTGTTACCGCTGCCTGTTCCCGGAACCGCCGCCACCGGAGTTCGCCCCCAATTGCGCCGAGGCAGGCGTGCTGGGCGTGCTGCCCGGCATCATCGGCTTGTTGCAGGCCACGGAAGCCATCAAATTGCTGCTGGGCATCGGCCAGCCACTGGTCGGCCGCTTGCTGCATTTCGATGCGCTGGGCATGCGTTTCCGCGAGCTTCGCTTGCAACACGACCTGGATTGCGCGGTCTGCGCAGTCGAGCGACCTTTCCCGGGTTACATCGATTATCAGGCGTTCTGCGCAACGGGTGCCGTCAATGACGGCAATGTGGCGCCATGAGCGTTTCCACCCAATCCATGAAGGCATGCAACAAGCGCGATGCGCGTTGCTGCGGCGGGTAGAGGGCTGTCAGCGGCAATACCGGAGGCGGGTGCTTCGGCAACACTTCCACCAATTCGCCCGCCGCCAGCAGGTCCGCCACGTCGTAGCGGGGAACCTGGATCATCCCGAGTCCCGCAACTGCGCAGGCGATATAGGTCTCGGCATTGGCGACCGAAACCCGTCCCCACGCCGGTTTTTCCACCACGCCATTGCGGCTGGTGAATTCGAATGATTCGGGCTTGCCCGCTTGCATGCGTCCGAAATGGATCGCGGGCAGCAGGCTGGCTTCGTCCAGGCTGTTGATCGACGGGTGCAGGGCAAGCAGGGCGGGAGACGCGCAGGTCACCTGCTTGAGGTGCCCCAGGTTGCGCGCGGCGAGATTCAGGTTGCCCAGTTCGCCCACCCGCAGCACGCAGTCGATGCCTTCCCCGACAAGGTCGCTGATGCGGTCCGTCCCGCCGAAGTCGATGCTGGCACCCGGGTAGGCATCGAGAAAGGCGGGCAGCGCCGGCGCGATCTGCAGGCGCGCCATCCGGGCCGGGACTTCCACGCGCAACAGGCCGGCGGGGCGCTCGACGGCATGGAACAGTTGCCCGATGGCATCGGCCTCGGCAAGGAATTGCAGGCAGTGCGTGTACAGCAGTTCACCGTCGCTGCTGAGCCGCACCTTCCGCGTGGTGCGCAGGAACAGCTTCACGCCCATGTGCCGTTCCAGCTTCTGCACCGCCGCCGATACCGAGGAAGGCGCAAGCCCGAGTTGCCCGGCGGCCCGGCTGAAGCTGCCGCTTTCGGCCACGCGCTGGAAGATTTGCAGGTGCTGGAGCAGGTCCATGCCTTTATTTTTCGAATTTAGTGAATTTAATTTCCCCATTATTCATGTTTATGTGATCAATGAGGAGTGCTGAAGTAGGGACCCCGACACACCGGAATCAATCCATGAGCAACAATCCCCATTCCATCGAAGGCAAGGTCGTCCTGATTGCAGGCGGCGCCAAGAATCTGGGCGGCCTGCTGGCACGCGACTTTGCCGAGCGGGGCGCCAGGGCAGTCGTCGTCCACTACAACAGCGTTTCCAGCAAGGCAGATGCCGACAGCACCGTCGCGGCCATCGAAAAGGCCGGGGCGAGGGCCGTGGCGCTCCAGGGCGACCTGACATCCGCCGCCGCCATGGAAAAGCTGTTCGCGGGTGCGGTCGAAGCGGTCGGGCGTCCCGACATCGCCATCAATACCGTGGGCAAGGTGTTGAAGAAGCCCATCGCCGATATCAGCGAGGCCGAATACGACGACATGTCAGCCATCAATGCCAAAGCCGCCTTCTTCTTCCTCAAGGAAGCCGGCAAGCATGTCAACGACAATGGCAAGGTGCTGACCGTGGTCACTTCGTTGCTGGGGGCGTTCACGCCGTTCTATGCCTCCTATGCCGGCACCAAGGCGCCGGTGGAACACTTCACCCGTGCCGCCGCCAAGGAGTTCGGCGTGCGTGGCATCTCGGTCACCGCGGTGGGGCCAGGTCCCATGGACACACCGTTTTTCTATGGACAGGAAGAGGAAGGTGCCGTGGCTTACCACAAGACGGCCGCGGCGCTTTCGCCTTTCAGCAAGACGGGCCTGACCCATGTCGAGGACGTGGTGCCTTTCATCCGCCACCTGGTCACCGATGGCTGGTGGGTGACCGGACAGACCATCCTCATCAACGGTGGCTATACCACCAAGTAACGCCATCCGGCCGGGATGGCCACTCAGGATCTAGTGGACCGGAGATTGCTCCGGCCTGCTTGCCGGGCAATCTTCCACGGCGCTCGCCTCGGATACCGGTGGCCCGTTATGCTGCCGGGCAGGCAGGTCGTGTTCGTTGGAACTAGGAGCCATTCCCATGCGCACCCTCATCATCATCCTGGTTGGCTTGGCACTGCTGGTTTTTCTCCTGCTCATCAGCAAGCGGGAAAAGCGGGGGCGGGCTGCCCTCGCATTCATCGGCCTGTGGTTGGTGGCAAGCAGCGTGAACCTGGGCATCGGGCTCTCGCACGGCTATTCGCTGGCGGAGGAGTTGTTGGTGCATGCGGTGCTGTTCGGCATCCCGGCAGTGGCCGCCCTGGCGGCCTGGCGCAGGTTCCGCGCACGCGCCTGACCGTCATGACACCACCCGGGGGCGCATATGGCGGCTGAAGGCATTGGATCCGACCTGGTCAAGGTCGTCGCGCTGCTGGGCGCGGCAGTGGTGGCGGTCCCGCTGTTCAGGCGCCTGGGGCTGGGTTCGGTGCTGGGCTATCTGGCGGCAGGCTTGTTGATTGGTCCGTTCGGCCTGCGTTGGTTCACGCACCCGGCGTCGATCCTGCACGTGGCCGAACTGGGCGTGGTCATGTTCCTGTTCGTGGTCGGGCTGGAGATGCGCCCGTCCCACTTGTGGAATTTGCGCAGGCAGATATTCGGCTTGGGGGCATTGCAGATCGGTGTCTGCACGGTGGCACTGACCGGGGTGGGGCTGGCGTTCGGATTTTCGCTGCCGGTGGCCTTCATCGGCGGGGCGGGATTCGTGCTGACGTCCACCGCCATCGTCATGCAATTGCTGGGCGAGCGTGGCGACATTGCATTGCCGCGTGGGCAGAAGATGGTCTCGATCCTGCTCTTCGAGGACATGCTGATCGTGCCGCTGCTGGCATTGGTGGCGTTGATGTCGCCCCTGCATGCGGTCGAAGGCGCGCCTTCGCGATGGGTATCGGTAGGCATGGGCGTGGCCTCGCTGGCGGGACTGGTGGTGGCCGGCCTGTGGCTGCTGAATCCTCTGTTCCGCATCCTGGCGGCGGCCAGGGCGCGCGAAGTGATGACGGCCGCCGCCTTGCTGGTGGTGCTGGGTGCGGCGCTGCTGATGGAAATGGGCGGGTTGTCCATGGCCATGGGCGCCTTCCTGGCCGGTGTGCTGCTGTCCGGCTCCGCCTTCCGCCATCAGCTCGAGGCGGATATCGAGCCTTTCCGCGGCATCCTGCTGGGCCTGTTCTTCCTGGCGGTGGGGATGTCGCTGGATTTGCAGGTGGTGATGACGAACTGGTCACTGATCGCCGCTGCCGTGCCCGCCATGATGCTGGCCAAGGGGGCGTGCATCTATGGGGTGGCGCGCGTGTTGCGCAGCAGCCACGGCGAGGCGCTGGACCGTGCGGTATTGATGGCGCAAGGCGGTGAATTCGCTTTCGTGCTGTTCACCGCGGCAGGGGCGGCAGGCGTGATCGGTGCCGAAGTGAACGCCAACATGACCGCTGTCGTGGTGCTGTCGATGGCGCTGACGCCGCTGGTGGTCATCGCAACGAGGCGCTTCATGCCGGTGGCCAGCCCATCGTTCGATGGCATCGAACGGGCCGAAGGGCAAACCGGCAGCGTGCTGATCATCGGGTTCGGCCGTTTCGGCCAGGTCATGAGCCAGTCGCTGCTGGCGCGCGACGTGGACGTGACCATCATCGACACCGATATCGACATGATCCGCAGCGCCGAACAGTTCGGCTTCAAGGTGTACTACGGCGACGGCACCCGGCTGGACGTGCTGCATGCCTCCGGGGCGCACGTGGCCCGGGTGATCGCCGTCTGCATCGACGACCGCGAAGCGGCCAGCAGGATCGTGGAGCTGGCGCGGGCGGACTTTCCCCAGGCCAGGCTGCTGGTGCGCTCCTATGACCGCGAACACTCATTGAAGTTGATTGCCGCGGGCGTCGACTTCCAGATCCGCGAAACCTTCGAATCGGCCGTTGAATTCGGCCGTGCGGCGTTGATCGAAATGGGGGCTTCCGAAGAGGACGCCCTCATGATTGCCGGCGAAATCCGCCGCCGGGATGCCGAGCGCTTCGAACTGGAGTTGACCAGCGGCGGCGACCTGCGCGCCGGCATGGGCATCCTGCGCACCAATACGTCGGCGACTCCCAGACCGACGCCGTTCACTACGCCCAGGCGCAACAGCCAGATGCTGAACGAGGATGGCGCGCAGGCGGTGGCGCCTGAAGCCCGGGATGCATCGCCCCCGCCTTGAGGGATATTGCGGAACGCAGCCCAGGGCAATTGCCGTGGCGCGTTGACGCTTTTTGCCGCGGCGTGCTTCACTCGCGGGCGGAGGGAACAACATGGCAACAGACGATACGCTGGCCAAGCCGCGCCGGGAATCGATGTCGCGGGTGGATACGGCGTGGTTGCGGATGGAGCGCCCCACCAACCCGATGATGATCACCGGCGTCCTGATGTTCGACGAGCCGATGTCGCTGGAGCATCTGAAGCAGGTGATCAGGAAGCGCTTCCTGTCCTACCCGCGATTCCTGCAGAAACCCCAAGTATCGCCGACGGGAGCGACCTGGGTCGAGGACGAGCATTTCGAACTGGATACCCATGTCCGCCTTTCCGCATTGCCGGGCAAGGGCGACAAACGGGCGCTGGAGCGCTTCGTCAGCCAGATGGCCTCCACGCCGCTGGACAAGAGCAAGCCGCTCTGGCAATTCCATCTGATCGAAAAATACGCGGGCGGCTCCGCGCTGGTGGCGCGCATCCACCACTGCTACGCCGACGGCATCGCGCTGGTGCAGGTTCTCCTTTCGCTGACGGACACTACGCGCAAGCACGCTCCGGAACGAGAGCTGCGGGCCGCCTGGCTGAAGCAGGACGGTGTGGAAGTGGTGCGCAGGGTGGGCGCCATCGACCGTTACATCAAGTTCGGCGGGCAAATGCTGGGCAAGGGCATGGACATGTACCGGGATCCGAGCCTGGCCACCATGCTGGCGAAGGAGGGCGGCGAGATCGGGCGCGAACTGGTGACCGCGCTGATGCTGCCGGACGATCCGGACACGTTGTTGCGCGGCAAGCTGGGCGTCAGCAAACGGGTGGCCTGGGCCGAGCCGCTGGAACTGGACGAGGTCAAGGCAGTGGGCCGCGCGTTCGATTGCACTGTCAACGACGTACTGCTGACCGCGGCGACCGGCGCCTTGCGCAGCTACCTGCTGGAGCGGGGCGAGCAGATCGATGGCGTGAGCCTGCGCGCCACCGTGCCGGTCAACCTGCGTCCGCTGGAGCATGCGCGCAAGCTGGGGAACCATTTCGGGCTGGTGTTCCTGGACCTGCCGGTGGGTGAAGCCAATCCGGTGCGGCGGCTCGAGTGCGTCACCGAATGCATGGAGAATCTTAAAAAATCAAAGCAAGCCATTGTTGCATATGGATTATTGGCTGCGCTTGGCATGGCGCCTGCCGCCCTGCAAGGGGCGGCACTGGAAATGCTGAGCCGCAAGGCCAGCGTGGTGGCCACCAACGTGCCCGGGCCGCAGCAACCGCTTTACATGGGCGGGTGCCGCATCCGCGAGTTGATGTTCTGGGTGCCGCAAACCGGCTCCATCGGCCTTGGCGTATCCATCCTCAGTTACAACCACAAGGTACATTTCGGGCTGATCGTGGATGGCAAGCTGGTGCCGGATCCGGACGCGGTGATCTGCCGTTTCCGCGGGGAATTCGAGAAGTTGTTGTATCTGGCGTTGATGGGCGACTGGGAGCGCCGGCTGCTTGCCGACGAGGCCGAGCGACTGCTTGATCCCGCATGAACAGGCGGGGCGGTGAGCATGCCGCCATAACGTCCGGTGTGTTTAGCTGTATCCGTGTTTCACGGCCATGCGCTGCGTTTGTGCGGACGCGGGCCCATAGCCAAGGAGAAGTGCATGAAACCTTATGTCCGGACTTTCGTACTGGCGGTATCGGCAACGGCCCTGCTGGGCGGTTGCGCCACCTACACGGGGCAGACCAGCGACCCCGATGATCCCAATCGCACCCGCACGGGCGCGCTGATCGGCGCCGGCATCGGCGCGGCCGTCGGCTTGTTGAGTGGCAGCGATGCGACGGAAAGGCGCCAGCGCGCCTTGGTGGGGGCTGGCGTCGGTGGCCTGGCCGGCGGTTCCATTGGCGCCTACCAGGATCGCCAGGAAGCCGAATTGCGCCGGCAGACCGCGGGCACCGGTATCGATGTGGTCCGCGAAGGCGACGTGATCAAGCTCAACCTGCCCGATGGCGTGACTTTCGATTTCGGCAAGGCCGACCTGAAGTCGCAGTTCTATCCGGCCCTCAACAACGTGGCCCGCACCCTGGGCGAATACAACCAGACCATCGTGGAAGTGACCGGCCATACCGACAGCATCGGCAGCGAGGCGGTCAACCAGAGGCTGTCCGAGCAGCGCGCGGCGGCGGTCAGCAACTACCTCATCGGCCAGGGCCTGGTGCGCGAGCGTTTCGAAGTGGTGGGCATGGGCAAGCGTTATCCGGTGGCCAGCAACGACACCGAAGCCGGACGCGCGCTCAATCGCCGCGTGGAGATCCGGGTGATTCCGTTGCAGGGTTGAACTGCGCGGATCCATCAGGGAAACACCGGGAACGGGTCGCGCTTGCGGCCCGTTTCCATGTCCGGGTATTCGATCCGGGCGGATTGGGTGCGGGCCTTAACTGATATCGTATGTCCGGCATTCGGATGTTGCAGGGGCGTTCGCGAAAATGGGGAAGCGATTGATCGGGTGGGCCAAGCGCGCCCTCGTCATCTTGTCGGTGGTCCTGCTGACCATCGTCGCTGTGCGCATCTACGACATCCAGCGTGGTCCGCCTCTGCAGCCGTGGCACACCTACGTACCCCAGGAGTTGGACGCACAAGCGCTGGATGCCACTGATTGGAATGGTTACCTGCAGGCCGAGGAGCGGATTTTCCGGGATACCGGGGATTACCTGCGTACCCATCTTCCCGAAGAAGAAAAGGTTGCCGGCAACCGCTATTTCGAAGGCAGCCCATTGCATGCTTCGAAGTTCAAGCATGACTGGAACCGTTCATTCGTGTTGGAGCCCGAAGGCGAACCCCTTGGTGCGGTCGTGTTGCTTCACGGCCTGACCGACGCGCCCTACAGCCTGCGGCATGTCGCGCGTTACTACCGCGACCACGGCTACGTGGCCATCGGCTTGCGCGTACCGGGCCACGGCACCGTGCCGGCGGGACTGGCCGCCGCCGATGCCGGTGAATGGATGGCGGCCACGCGCCTGGCCGTGCGCGAAGCCGAGCGCCGCGTGGGGCCGGACCGCCCGCTGCACCTGGTGGGTTATTCCAACGGTGCCGCGTTGGCGGTCAAGTACGCACTGGACGTGATCGAACAGGGGCAGGGCAGGCAGGCCGATCGCATCGTGCTGATCTCGCCGATGGTCGGCGTCAGTGGCTTTGCCCGCTGGGCGCGCCTTGCCGGGCTGCCGGCCTTGCTGCCGGCGTTCACCAAGGCGGCCTGGCTGGACATCCTGCCCGAATACAACCCGTTCAAATACAACTCCTTCCCGGTGCGGGCGGCGCGCAAGTCGCATCAGGTCAGCACGGCGCTGCAACAGCAGGTTGCGCGCCTGGCACGCAAGGGCCAACTGGAAGCGATGCCGCCGGTGTTGACTTTCCAATCGGTGCTGGATGCCACCACCCAGGCACAGGCCGTCGTTGATGATTTCTACTCCCACCTGCCAGCCAATGGCAGCGAGCTGGTGCTGTACGACGTGAACCGTTCCACCAAGTTCGGCCTGTTGCTGCGGACTTCGGCGGGGAATGCGATTGCGCGCCAGTTCCCGACAGGACCCCAGCGCTACCGCATCAACGTGGTGGAAAGCACGGCCGATGGCGCCGCCGTGATGCGTACGCGTGAACCCGGACGGCGCAGCGAGCAGGTGCGTGCGTTGGGGACGAACTGGCCCGGACAGGTCTATTCGCTTTCGCACGTCGCGCTGCCTTTCCCGGTGAGCGATGCCCTGTACGGCATGCAGCCCGACGAGGATGAAGGCTTCGGTATCCACCTGGGTGAAATCGACCCGCGCGGGGAGCGCGGGTCACTGATCGTCGGCATGGATACCTTGCAGCGGATCAGCTCCAACCCGTTCTTCGAACAGATGCTGGAAAAGATCGGGGAGGGCATCGACGGTGCCGCATCGCCGTTGCAGGATGATGGTCCGCAGCCTTCCGGAGAGGCTATTCCGGAATCCGTGGCGCCCGAGGCTTCGATTCCCGCATCTTGATGCATTGACCCTTCCCATTTCCGGACCATGACGATGAAAACCAAACACTGGTGGATTGCCCTGGGCGCATTGGCGCTGCTGGCGTTGGTGGCCTTTGCGTTGCGCATCGTCATCGTCGACCGGCGGCTGACCGAGCGGCCCGAGCATCGCATTGGCGAGACGGCCGCGCATGACCTGGCGTCGTTCGTCGCCGTCTCCATCCACCTGCGCTACGACGCTCTGGCCGAATTGCTGAACGAGCAGTTCCCCGCGCTCATCGACATACCCGAAACCTCGTTGCTGGGCGGGCGTTCGCCGGCCACTGCGGTGCAGGGGGCCGGGCAGGTGGAGCGACGCGCGCCCATCAGCGTGACCGGGGCAGGCGAAGGCGTGCTGGCCAGCACCCGCCTGCACGCTTCCTACACGCTGGGCAATGCGCTGCTGGGTTCGGAAACCGTGCAGACCGAAGCGGACGTGGCGCTGGCGATGGCCTTCGACATCGATGAGCAATGGAAACCGGTCATCGCCATCCAGCCCGGTTTCGAATGGGTCAAGCCGCCGGAGTCGCGGCTGACGCGGATGTTCAATCTTTCCCTGACCCGGGTGGCCGAGCAGCAGGTGCAGGCCATCACCGCTCGCCTGGAGCAGCAGTTGCCGGAGCTGGTCGAAGAACGCTTCAACCTGTCGCAGAACATCACGCAGGCCTGGGAGGCGGCACATGCGCGGGTACGGCTTGCCGAGTCGCCCGCCACCTGGTTGAACATCGAACCGCTGGGAGCGCACTTCCTGACGCCCGTGGCCGGCGATGATGCCTTGCAGTTGCAGACCGGCTTCAGCGCCAACTTCAAGATTTCGTCCGATCCATTCGCAACCGCACTCGTGCCGCCGCCCTTGCCGCCGCTGGGCAAGGAGCCGCCGTCGGTGGAGGGCATCCGCCTGGCGGTGCCGGTGGGCGTGGATTACCGGACGCTGTCGGACAAGCTGACGACGGTGCTGCTTCCGCAGACTTTCGCATTCGAGGTGGGTGGGGATTCGGCCGAAATCCGGATCGACGAGATCGTGGTCTATCCGTCCGCGCCGCAGGTGACGATTGGCCTGCACGTGGGAGCGGACGTCTCGCGCCAATGGCTGGACACGCGCGGCTGGATCTACCTCTCGGCCACCCCGGTCTATGACGCGCAGGCCCGCGCGCTCAGCTTCACCGACGTGCGTTTCGCGCGCGCCGTGGACAATCGCTGGGTCCGCCTGCTCAGCGCGGTATTGCGCGACCGGCTGATCCGTGAAATCGAACAGCACGCGCAATTCGATCTGGGCGTGCCCATCGAATTGGCTACGCAGACCGCCAACGCCATGCTCCACGCACAACTGCGACAGGTGCTGGAAACCCGTCTGCAGGACGGTTCGGCCAAGCTGGCCGACCGCATCGTGGTGGAGGGTGGACTGGATGGAATCGAATCGGCTTCGTTCGAACTCACCGAAAAGGGCATCACTCTTTACTCAGTGGTGACCGGATCGCTGAGCATGGAATTGGTGCCGCTTTATACGGCTTCAGATATGCCATCTTCTCCTGAATCGCCTTGATTCCAGTACCAACAGGCTACGGCCCCAGTCTCAGGCAGGAGCGCTTCGTGTCGCATCGATCAGGTAAGACTTCATCATTCGAGTGACTCTGGGTTACCCCTGATGTAACGGACCTCAAAAGCGGGGACAATCCTCGCACCGAGGTGTTGGATATGGATGCCTCAGGACCTTGCCCTTTTTCTTGCTTTTTCTTACCTTTCTCTTCGTCAGGGAACGCACGGCTCTTCCGGTGAAAACTCAAGAAATGGACCCATACGAGATTCTTGGCATCCGCACGAACGCAACCCGCAAGGAAGTGGAGCTGGCGTACAGGGGGAGGCGGTCCCAATACCACCCGGATAGATATTCATCCGAGGGTGCGGAGACCGTCGAGTGGGCGACATCGCGGATGAAGGAAGTTAACGATGCATATGCCCTGCTGAGCGATCCCGATCGACGTGCTCAGTTCGACGCAGGCGCTGTGGCAGGCTCGGGTCGCCCTGATGGCCGCAGGAGCGAGAACTCCACGACCCGCGAAAACGGGTCCGGACCCGACGCGCCTTCGCTGAGGGTCTTTCTGGGCGCGCATCGCATCGCGAGGCGCGCCATGGACAGGATCTACCTGGCGCCGTCGATTCCGCACGAGAAGCTGTATGCGGCGATCGGCAGCTACGGGCAGGGGCTGCGGGCTGAAGACGTTGTCGTGTTGATCGATGACACCGTGTTCGGTGGCGCAAAGGACGGGGTTCTGGTCACCGAGGAGGAAATCAGAATCAAACAGGCCTTTCTGGACCACGAAACCTACATGCATTCGTTCATTCGCCAGGCCGAGTCCATCGGGAACGACATCCGCTTCAATGGCAGCCATGTCGTGAAGTTGAGCATGCCCGACGAGCACGACCTGGCCGATTTCATCGGCGCACTGTCGGAGTTCTTCAGATTCCGGGACCAATCGACTGCCGCAGGCCCACGCGCCGCGGCGCGTGGAGAATCGCGTGACGGCACCTATGAATGGGACTGGTTCGAATACCCCGGCTTCTTCCCACACCTGGATGAACTGATCGAGGAAAAGTTCGAGAGATCGGATGACACGTTCAGCATCGAAAGGTTCGGTCACCTGCTGTTCCTGTTGAACTCCACGAGGCAACTTCTGAGGTTCTACGAGGAATTCGGCTTCGAGTTGACGCAGGACGAAGTCGGGATCGTCGGGTCTGACGAGGTAAGGCTCGAGCTTCTGCTGCTGGCCTTCGCCGTCTTCATGCAAGTCCTTTCCAGAAGGAACATGGCTGATGCTCAAGAGCTCTACAACCACTTCTTCATCTACATCCTCGCGCCCTACTTTTTCGCGAAAGAGGGCGGCGGCGATCCCTTTGAGTTCTTCGGCACGCTGAACAAGTCCACCGGCACGCGATACCTGAGGGGGTCGGGCTTTAGAGAAGCGGTCATGGGCAGGATTTCGGAGGCAGACGATGCGATTTCCGAAGGGCGCGTGAAGGAGTATTTGCTGGAATCACTCTGCAATTCCGCCGAGTTGACATACTTTTCCTCGGAAGAGTCCGAGGCCATCCAGAAAGACATTTGCCTGTTCGTCGAGGGAAATTTCTCCGGGATAGCGGAAGGGTTCCATAGAGTCCTGCTCAATGGAGTAATCGAGTACGCAGCCTCGAAGCCTTGACTTGAGGACAAGGACGGGCGGATCCGCTCACCTACGAAATCGGGTTCGGTTTGCGCGCATCTCCAATGCCCACACCCAACATAGGGTCCAGAGGAAATATCCGTTTGAATCAGGGCATGTCTGACGCTTTTGGGTGGAGTTTTCCTGCTTGGTGCAGGTAAGTTCTGATGTCGTCAGTCCATATAGACGCGCGGAACCCGCTTGAGTCCGCACAGCAGGCGATAGGGGCTGGTCTTGCCCCATCTGGCCACTTCGTTGGTCTGCACCTGTCCGCCCCAGAACTCGACCTGGCTGCCCAGCCCGGCTTCGGGCAAGTCGGTGAGATCGATGGTCAGCATGTCCATCGAAACCCGGCCCGCCACCCGACCAGGCCGACCGTCCACCACCACCGGCGTGCCGGCCGGTGCGAATTGCGGATAGCCGTCCGCATAGCCTAGTGCCGCCACACCAATGCGGGTGGGGCGGGCGGTTACGAACTGCCCGCCGTAGCCGACCGGTTCGCCGGCTTCCAGTTCGCGCACGCCGATGATGCGCGACTCCAGCGTCATCACCGGTTGCAGGCGGCCGGCCAGTTCGTGCGGGATGCTGTAAGGACTCACGCCGTAGAGCATCAACCCCGCACGCCCCCAATCGCTGCGCGCCTGCGGCCAGCCGAGCAGGGCGGGAGAATTGGCCAGACTGGTTTCCGTGGACAGATCGCCGCAGATGCGCTCGAAGCTGGCGATCTGTTCGTCGGTGCGGACGTTGTCCAACTCGTCGGCACGGGCGAAATGGCTCATCGCCACCACATCCCGCACCTGCGGCAACGCTTGCAGCCGTTGCCATGCCTGCCGGTAAGCGGCTGGCGGGAAGCCGATGCGATGCATGCCCGAATCCAGCTTCAGCCATACCCTCAGCGGATGCTGAAGCGCTGCGCGTTCGATGGCGTCGATCTGCCAGTCCGAATGCGCCACGCACCAGAGATCGTGGCGATCGATCAAGGGCAGTTCGTCGGCATCGAAAAAGCCTTCCAGCAGCAGGATGGGCGCGCGGATGCCGCTTTCGCGCAGTTCCAGTGCTTCCTCGATGCAAGCCACGGCAAAGCCGTCCGCCTCGCCTTCCAGCGCATGCGCGCAGCGCACGGCACCGTGCCCGTAAGCATCGGCCTTCACCACGGCCAACGCGCGCCCACCCGCCAGTTCACGGGCCAAGCGATAATTGCGGCGCAATGCCCCCAGGTCGATCAGGGCGCGGGCGGGACGCATGGTTCCGGAGTTGCGTTGTTGCCGGTATGGCGGTAAGCGCGCGAATAGCGGCCAATGTCGAGGCCTTCGCCGCTGATGCCGGGTTGGCGTGAGGCGATCACGTCGGCCAGGTAGCGGCCCGAACCGCAGGCCATGGTCCAGCCCAGCGTGCCGTGGCCGGTATTCAGGAACAGATTGCCGTAGCGCGTGGCGCCGACCACGGGCGTGCCGTCCGGTGTTGCCGGGCGCAGGCCGGTCCAGTAGGTGGCTTGTGCCGCATCGCCGCCGCGCGGGAACAGGTCGCCAACCACCATTTCCAGCGTGGCCCTGCGTTTGGCGGGCAGCCGCAGGTCGTATCCGCAGACTTCGGCCATGCCGCCCACGCGGATGCGCTGGTCGAAACGGGTGATGGCCACCTTGTAGGTTTCGTCCAGCACCGTGGACACCGGCGCCTTGCCGGCATCGGTGATGGGCAGGGTCAGCGAGTAACCTTTCAGCGGATACACCGGCAGCCCAAGGCCCAGCGACGCCACCATCCGCGGCGAATAGCTGCCCAGGGCCACCACGTATCGGTCGGCGGTCTCGGTGCGGCCATCGATGCGGACGCCAGTGATGCGTTGCCCATCGGATTCCAGGCGTTCGATGGCGCTGCCCAGGCGGAATTCGACACCGGCTTCCGCGGCCATGGCCGCCAACCGGCGGGTGAACAGTTCGCAGTCGCCGGTCTGGTCGTTGGGCAGGCGCAGGGCGCCGGTCAGTTTGTCCGCCACGTCGGCCAGCGCGGGTTCGGCCCGCGCGATTCCGGCGCGGTCCAGCAACTCATAGGGCACGCCGTACTGCCGCAGCACGGCGATGTCCTTGGCGGCGCCATCCAGTTGCGCCTGGGTGCGGAACAGTTGCGTGGTGCCGGATTGGCGGCCTTCGTAGTCGATGCCGGTTTCGGCGCGCAGCTCGTTCAGGCAATCGCGGCTGTATTCGGACAGGCGCACCATCCGCGCCTTGTTGACCGCGTAGCGGGCATGGGTGCAGTTGCGCAGCATCCGTGCCATCCAGAGGTACTGCGCCGGATCCAGACCGGGCCGGATGGCCAGCGGGGCGTGGCGCATGAACAGCCACTTCAGCGCCTTCAGCGGAATGTCCGGTGCCGCCCATGGCGAAGCGTAGCCGGGGGAAATCTGTCCGGCATTGGCGAAGCTGGTTTCGTGCGCCACGGCTGGTTGCCGGTCCACCACGCACACGTCGAAGCCGGCGCGCGCCAGGTACCAGGCGCTGCACGTTCCGATGACTCCACTCCCCAGTACCAGCACCCGCATTCAACCACCTCGCCAGGGCATTCCTGGGTCTGTCCGCCGATTCATGGCCGTTGCTGCAAAGTATAGGCAGGCGAGAGGGGTTTTTCTAAGGTGGTGGTGGCCGATCTCCCCCTGTAGGAGCGGCCCTTGGCCGCGATCAGGCTTTACCGGTAAAGCTCCATCGCGGCCAAGGGCCGCTCCTACAGAGGCATGGTAGGCGTTGATGGATCAATTGCGTGGCGCTTCCAGTTCGCGCCGCAGCCATGAAGCCAGTTGCCCGATTCGTTCGTCCTGCGGGCCGCTGCGTGAACACAGGCACCAGCGGGCATCTGTTTCGATGAATCCCCAGGGTGCAGCCAGGCGGCCGGCGGCAATGTCGTCGGCCACCAGTTGTTGCGGCGCAATGGCCACGCCAAGGCCGGCGACGGCGGCTTCCAGCAGGTAGTACAGGTGTTCGAACCCGGTGCCGTAGCGCAAGGCCGCCGGATCGATCGCATGCCGTGTTGCCCACGCCGGCCATGCTTGCGGGCGAGAGGCGGTATGCAATAGCGGGTGTTCCAGCAACACGCTGGGCGAGTGCGGAAGCAAGGTGCCGGCATCGGGATGGCGCGGGCTGACCACCGGGCCGATGCGTTCGACGGCCAGTTCGCGCACCTGCCATCCGTCCGGCCAGGGAGGCTCTCCGATCATCAGGACCGCATCCAGCCCGGCAAGCGCCGGATCGAAGCGGCCTTCGTGGGCGGAGAGGTGCAGCTTCAGGTCCGGCAGCTCCCGCGCCATCCGCTCCAGTCGCGGGATTACCCAGCGTGCCAGCAGGCTGCCGGGACAGCCAAGTACGCGGGCTGCCGGACTTGCGTCACGGCGGAGTTCGGCAGTGGCGGTCCGGATGCGTTCGAAAGCGCCACTGGCTGCACCACGCAATTGCTGTCCAGCCGAGGTCAGGCGCAAGCCGCGGCCTTCACGCATGAACAGCGGCAGTCCCAGTTCTTCTTCCAGCAGCCCTACCTGCCGGCTGACCGCGCCATGGGTCACGTGCAGTTCGCGCGCGGCTGCACTCATGCTTCCAAGGCGGGCTGCGGCTTCGAAAGCCCGCAAGGCATTGAGGGAAGGCAGGGGATCCTGGTTCATATGTGAGATTTATTGACAGAACATGTCAAATCATATCGATTTCCCCATTCGGATGTGTGCGGTAAGGTAAAGGACCAATCGACATGAAGAAGTATCAGGGAGCATGAATCCAACACCTGCCATGGACTTCCACGCATACCCCGACGACAGGGGCCATTTCGGACGGCACGGGGGGCGCTTCGTCGCCGAAACCCTGATCGGGCCACTGGAAGAGCTGGCGGAGGCCTATGACGCGGCACGGGTCGATCCGGCCTTCATTGCCGCCTTCGACAAGGACCTCAAGCATTACGTAGGCCGGCCCAGCCCGATCTACCACGCCGAGCGGTTGAGCCGGGAAACCGGCGGCGCGCAGATCCTGTTCAAGCGCGAAGACCTGAATCACACCGGGGCGCACAAGATCAACAACACCATCGGCCAGGCGCTGCTGGCTGCGCGGATGGGCAAGAAGCGGATCATCGCCGAGACCGGTGCCGGCCAGCACGGCGTGGCCAGTGCCACCGTGGCCACGCGGCTGGGCCTGGAGTGCGTGGTCTACATGGGCGCCACCGACATCGAGCGGCAGAAGATCAACGTCTACCGGATGAAGCTGCTCGGCGCCACGGTGGTGCCGGTGACCAGCGGTTCGGCCACGCTGAAGGATGCGCTGAACGAAGCCATGCGCGACTGGGTGACCAACGTGCAGGACACGTTCTACATCATCGGCACCGTTGCCGGTCCGGACCCGTACCCGCGCATGGTGCGCGATTTCAACGCCGTGGTCGGGCGCGAGGCCAGGGCACAGATGCTGGCCGACTATGGCCGCCTGCCGGATGCAATCACCGCCTGCGTTGGCGGCGGCAGCAATGCCATCGGCCTGTTCCATGCCTTCCTCAACGATCTTGGCGTGCGCATCGTCGGCGCCGAAGCAGCCGGTGATGGCATCGAGACGGGGCGTCATGCGTCCTCGTTGTCGGCGGGGCGGGTGGGCGTGCTGCACGGCAACCGCACCTACGTGATCTGCGACGACGACGGGCAGATCATCGAAACCCACTCGATTTCCGCCGGCCTCGACTACCCGGGCGTTGGCCCGGAGCATGCCTTCCTGAAGGACGCCAGCCGTGCCGAATACGTTGGCGTCACCGATGAGGAGGCGCTGGCCGCGTTCCACAAACTCACCCGCACCGAAGGCATCCTGCCGGCGCTGGAATCCAGCCATGCGGTGGCCCAGGCCATCAAGCTGGCGCGCGAACTGCCCAAGGACGCACTGGTGTTGTGCAACCTGTCCGGCCGCGGCGACAAGGACGTGCACACCATTGCCGCGCGCGAAGGCATCGAACTGTAGGAGCGGCCTTGGCCGCGACAGGTTTCATCGACATTCGCCCGGGCATCGTGTCCAAGGGCGCTCCCACGGATGCGAATCCCCATGACCCGCATTGAAACGAAATTCTCCGAACTCGAAGCCGCCCGCCGCAAGGCCCTGGTGCCGTTCATCACCGCAGGCGATCCCTCGCTGGAATCCACCGTGCCGGTGATGCATGCGCTGGTCGCGGCGGGGGCCGATGTCATTGAGCTCGGCGTGCCGTTTTCCGACCCGATGGCCGATGGCCCCACCATCCAGCGCAGTTCCGAGCGCGCGCTGGCCCGTGGCGCCGGACTGCGTTACGTGCTGGAGGCAGTGGCCGTGTTCCGCCAGCAGGACGATGCCACGCCGTTGGTGCTGATGGGCTACCTGAATCCGGTCGAGATACACGGGGCAGAGCATTTCGCGAAGGAAGCGGTGGCTGCCGGCGTGGACGGCGTGCTGCTGGTCGACTTGCCGCCCGAGGAAGCGGAGGAGACCCGCGCCGTCTTCAATCGGCATGGGCTGGCGCTGGTTGCGCTGGCATCGCCGACTACCTCCCCCGAACGCCTGCGGATGCTGTGCGGAACCGCGCAAGGCTACCTGTACTACGTCAGCTTTGCCGGGGTGACCGGCGCCTCGGACCGTCTGGACACACGGGCGGCCAGCGCACGGCTCAGGGATATCCGGGCCGGCTCCGAGGTGCCGGTAGTAGCCGGGTTCGGCATCCGTGACGCGGCCAGCGCCCGCGCCATGGCGGCCGATGCCGATGGTGTGGTGGTGGGTAGCGCACTGGTGGCCGAACTGGCCGAAGCGGGCGATCCGGCGGAGGCGACCCGGCGGGCCGGGGTCTTCCTGGCCCCGTTGCGACAGGCGCTGGATGAAGGCTGACCCACCTTGATCCGTCCCCGCGGCCGGGTGCGCTAAACTGGCGCGAATACGGTTCGGGACACATACACACGCATGAGCTGGCTGAGCAAACTGATGCCTTCGGGCATCCGCACCCAGGGGAACACCGCCAGAAACAAGCGCAGCGTTCCGGAAGGGTTGTGGGAGAAATGCGACCGCTGCAGTGCGGTCCTGTACCGCAAGGAACTGGAAGAGAACCTGGAAGTCTGCCCCAAGTGCGACTTCCACATGCCCATCCGCGCCCGCGCGCGGCTGGCCGCCTTGTTCGACCACGACGCCGAAATCCACGAGATAGGCGCCGAATTGGGCCCAACCGACGTGCTCAAGTTCAAGGATCAGAAGAAGTACGCCGACCGCATCAAGGCCTCGCAGAAATCCTCCGGCGAGCGCGATGCCCTGGTGGCACTGATGGGACAGTTGAAGGGACGTCCGCTGGTGGCCTGCGCCTTCGATTTCGCTTTCATGGGTGGTTCGATGGGTTCGGTGGTGGGCGAGCGCTTCGCGCGCGCGGCCGAAACCGCGCTGGAAGCGGGCAGCCCGTTCGTGGCGTTTTCCGCCAGCGGCGGCGCGCGCATGCAGGAAAGCCTGTTCTCGCTGATGCAGATGGCCAAGACCTCGGCCGCGCTGGGCAGGCTGCGAGAGGCCGGCTTGCCCTATATCTCGGTGATGACCCACCCCACCACGGGTGGCGTGTCGGCCTCGTTCGCCATGCTGGGCGACATCAACCTGGCAGAACCGGAAGCGCTGATCGGCTTCGCCGGCCCGCGCGTGATCGAACAGACCGTGCGCGAAACCCTGCCCGAAGGCTTCCAGCGTTCCGAGTTCCTGCTGGAGCACGGCGCCATCGACCAGATCTGCGACCGCCGCGAATTGCGCGACCACCTGGCCGGCCTGCTGGCCATCATGATGAGGCAGCCCAAGCCAGAGGACAGCGAACTGGTGGATGTGGCATGACACGGAAGTATTTTGGTACCGATGGCATTCGCGGCCGGGTGGGGGAAAGTCCCATTTCGGCGGATTTCATGTTGCGGCTGGGCAATGCCTATGGCCATGCATTGCGCGAAACCGCGCTGCGCGAAGGTGACACCCGCAAGCCCTTGGTCGTCATCGGCAAGGACACGCGCATCTCGAACTACATGTTCGAGGCTGCGCTGGAGGCCGGGCTGGTGGCGGCCGGCGTGCATGTGCAATTGATGGGGCCGATGCCGACGCCTGCCGTCGCGCACCTGACACGGACCATGCGTGCCGCTGGCGGCATCGTGATCTCGGCCTCGCACAACCCGCACCACGACAACGGCATCAAGTTCTTTTCGGCACAGGGCGAGAAGCTCGACGATGTGACCGAACTGGCCATCGAAGCCGCATTGGAACATCCGTTCCTCACCGTGCCCTCGGAAAAACTGGGCAAGGCGGTGCGCACGCGCGATGCCATCGGGCGGTACGTGGAGGCCTGCAAGAATTCGGTGCCGCGTGATTTCGATCTGTCGGGCATGCGCATCGTGGTCGACTGCGCCAATGGCGCCACCTACCAGGTCGGCCCGCTGGTGCTGCGCGAACTGGATGCCAGCGTCGATGCGATCGGCGTGGAGCCCAATGGCACCAACATCAACGACGGCGTGGGCTCGATGCATCCCGAACGCCTTGCCGCGCACGTGCGCGAGATCGGCGCGGACTTGGGCATTGCCTTCGATGGCGATGGCGACCGCTTGCTGTTCGTCGATGGCGACGGCCGTGTCTGTGATGGCGACGATTTGCTGTATGTGCTGGCGTTGGACTGGAAGACGGATGGCCGCTTGCGCGGCCCGGTGGTCGGCACGCTGATGACCAACTACGGGCTGGAGCGCGCGCTGAGCCGGGCAGGGATCGAATTCATCCGCGCCAAGGTAGGCGACCGTTACGTCCACCAGGTCCTGCTGGAGCGCGACGGCATCCTGGGCGGCGAAGCTTCCGGGCACCTGCTGTGCCTGGACCGCACCACTACCGGCGATGGCATCATCAGCGCATTGCAGGTGCTGGAATCGTTGCGCCGCCGCGGGTTGAGTTTGAGCCAGGCGCTGAGCGGCATGGAAAAGCTGCCGCAGAAGACCGTCAACGTGCGCTTTGCCAATGGCGCAAAGCCTGCGGAAGCCGAAAGCGTGCAGTTTGCCCTGCGCCAGGCGCAGTCCGCCGTCGAGGGCAGGGGCCGCGCCTTCCTGCGTCCGTCCGGCACCGAGCCGGTGATCCGGGTGACGGTGGAAGCGGACGATGACGCCTTGATGCAATCCACCCTCGAGCGCCTGGCGGACGCCGTCCGCGCCGCCGCCTGAGTTGACCGGGATCAATGCCCGGCCTGCGCCGGTGTGGCGCAATGACCCGAATGTTTTCCGGAGCCGACAGATGAGTTCGCGAATCCCGACCCTCGACATCACCCGTTACGACACCGACCGCGACGCCTTCGTGGCCGAGCTCGGTGCTGCCTACCGCGAATGGGGTTTCGCGGGCATCCGCAACCACGGCATCCCGCAATCGCAGATCGATGCGGCGTACGAGGCTTTCAAGGCGTTCTTCGCCCTGCCGGAGGACACCAAGAAGAAGTACCACGTCGACGGTGGCGGCGGCGCCCGCGGCTATACGCCGTTCGGGGTGGAAACCGCGAAGGATTCCAAACACTTCGATCTGAAGGAGTTCTGGCATATCGGCCGGGAGATTCCCGATGATTCGGAATACCGCGACGTCATGCCGCCGAACCTGTGGCCGGACGAGGTTCCGGGTTTCCGCGAGCATGGCTACGGGCTGTACGAGGCGCTGGACAAATTGGGTTCGCGGGTACTGTCCGCGCTGGCCCTGCACATCGACCTGCCGGAACATTTCTTCGCCGACAAGACCGATTCGGGCAATTCCATCCTGCGCCCGATCCATTACCCGCCGATCACCGCCGACGACATCCCCAACGTGCGCGCCGGCGCGCATGGCGACATCAACCTGATCACCTTGCTGGTGGGTGCCAGCGCGGCCGGGCTGGAAGTGTTGTCGCGGCAGGGCGAATGGGTGCCGTTCACCTCCGACGAGGACACCATCGTGGTCAACATCGGCGACATGCTGCAGCGCCTGACCAACCACGTGTATCCGTCCACCATCCACCGCGTGGTGAATCCGCCGGGCGAAGAGGCGCGCAAGCCGCGTTATTCGGTGCCGTTCTTCCTGCATCCGAACCCGGATTTCCTGATCGACGTGCTGCCGTCCTGCGTGACTGCGGACAACCCCAGCCGTTACCCGGAACCGATCACTGCCCAGGGGTACCTGGAAGAGCGCCTGCGCGAGATCAAGCTCAAATAACTCATCGTGTAGGAGCGGCCTTGGCCGCGATGAAACTTTCCCTTGTAAAGCCATTCGCGGCCAAGAGCCGCTCCTACATCAGAGGGCTTCTTTCGCGGCAAGCTGCCGGAGCACGTAGTGCAGCAGTCCGCCGTTGCGGAAGTACTCCACTTCCTTCGGCGTCAACAACAGCACCTTCGCTTCGAACGCAACTTCACTGCCATCGGCTTTTTTGGCGATCACGCTGGCGGTCTTGCCGGCGCCATCCTTCAGGCTGGTGATGGCGATGGTTTCCGAGCCGTCCAGGCCCAGCGTCTGCGCATTCTCGCCATCGCGGAACTGCAGCGGCAGTACGCCCATGCCAACCAGGTTGGAGCGGTGGATGCGCTCGAAACTCTCCGCGATCACCGCCTTCACGCCCAGCAGGTTGGTGCCCTTGGCCGCCCAGTCGCGCGAGGAACCGGTGCCGTATTCCTTGCCGGCGAACACCACCAGCGGCACGTCGTCGGCCTTGTACTTCATGGCAGCGTCGTAGATCGACATTTTTTCCGGCGGGTGGCTGCCGAAATACAGCGTATTGCCGCCTTCCTCGCCGCCGAACATCAGGTTCTTGATGCGGATGTTGGCGAAGGTACCGCGCACCATCACGTCGTCGTTGCCGCGCCGCGAACCGTAGCTGTTGAAATCCACCGGCTGCACGCCGCGCGATTGCAGGAAGCGTCCGGCGGGCGAGTCCTTCTTGATGCTGCCGGCCGGGGAAATGTGGTCGGTGGTGATGGAGTCGCCGAACAGGCCCAGTATGCGGGCGCCATGCACGTCCTCGATATGGCCGACCTGCATGGTCATGCCGTCGAAATAGGGCGGGTTCTTGATGTAGGTGGAGCCGGCATCCCATTCGTACAACTCGCCGTCGGGCGAGGCGATGGTGTTCCAGCGCGCATCGCCCTTGAACACGTCGGCGTAGTTCTGCTTGAACATCTCCGGGCCGATGGTACGGGCGATGAAGTCGCCGATTTCCTTGTTGCCGGGCCAGATGTCGCGCAGATAGACGGGATTGCCTTCGTGGTCGTTGCCCAGCGGCTCGGTGGTCAGGTCGATGTCCACCGTGCCGGCCAGCGCATAGGCCACCACCAGCGGCGGGGAGGCCAGATAGTTCATCTTCACTTCGGCGTGGATGCGACCCTCGAAGTTGCGATTGCCCGACAGTACCGAGGCCACCACCAGGTCGCCCGCGGCGATGCCGGCGCTGACCTCGGTCGGCAGCGGCCCGGAGTTGCCGATGCAGGTGGTGCAGCCGTAGCCGACCACGTAGAAGCCGATCTTCTCCAGGTCATCCAGCAATCCCGCTTTTTCCAGGTAGTCGGTGACCACGCGCGAGCCCGGCCCGAGCGAAGTCTTGACCCATGGCTTGCGGGTCAGGCCCCTGGCCGCCGCATTGCGGGCCAGCAGGCCGGCGCCCAGCATCACCGCCGGGTTGGAGGTGTTGGTGCAGGAGGTGATGGCGGCGATCACCACCGC
>CAZLSG010000030.1:0-32823 GCA_964562135.1 uncultured Pseudoxanthomonas sp.
GGCCGTAGGCCGACAGCCAGGTTTCGCTGTGCTTGACGATGATCAGCTCGCCATAGCCCACCAGCCCCGACCCGGAATAGACCACCACGCCATCGGCGGCCGCGCGCACCGGCTGGCCGGCGCTGCCGGCGATGTCGATGCCCTGCTTGCTGGCATCGCCCTGCACGAAACGTCCGACGATCTGGCCATCCGCAGGCCAGCGCCAGGCAAAGCCGCTGTTGGCCGGCACGCCGGGCGGCGGTGCCACCGGAGCAGGCGCCTGGGCCGCCGGCCTGGAAGTGGAAGGCGTCGTGGCCGGGCGCGTGGAAGCCGTCGACGGCTTGCCCGCCCCCCCGCCCGGATACAGGCGCAGGGTCTGCCCGGGATAGATCGTGTAGGGCGCCGCGATGTTGTTCCACAAGGCCAGGTCCATCGGGCTGATGCCATTGTTGACCGCGATGCGGTAAAGCGTGTCGCCGCGCTGCACGCGGGCGGTGGCTCCGGGCTTGCCGGCGGAACTGGCCGTGCGCGTCCCGGAGGATGGTGTTTCCTTCACCACCGTGCTGCTGCATGCGACCAGGGAACCGGCAAGCAACAATCCCAGCGTCATGCGCATCATGTTGTTCATCGTCCGCATGCCTCTGCGTGCCACTGCCATCGATTGCTCCGATCATTCGCCATGAACATTTGCCCCGCCATCCACCGCGCGCGGGATACCGAACGGTAACAGCACCCGATGCCGACTTTCTGAGGCAAACGTGAACCCGTCCCCTCCCGCCACCTCCTGGCGCCGGCGATGCGAGGCCATGCCCCCGAACCTGCATGGATCAATCCCGCGTACCGGAAAGCAGGGGCACGAACATCGCCGGCGCCAGCACCGACTCCTCGATGCTGCCATCAGGCAACTTGCGCAGCCGGACCAACGACTGCCCCGACGCGCCACCCACCGGCGCCACCAGGCACCCGCCTTCGGCCAGTTGCTCTATCAACGCATCCACCAGCGCAGGCGCGGCGGCCGTCACGATGATGGCGTCGTAAGGCGCATGCTCCGGCCAGCCGATGCGCCCGTCGTCATGCTTGCTGCGCACGTTCATGCCCAGTTGGCGGAACCGCTTGCGCGCTTGCCGCAACAGGTCGCCGATGCGCTCGACGGTGTGCACCTCGAGGCCCAGCACGGCCAGCACCGCGGCCTGGTAGCCGGATCCCGTGCCGATTTCGAGCACCCGCTTCGGACGCGACTCCAGCAGGGCCTCGGTCATCCGCGCCACCACCCACGGTTGCGAGATGGTCTGGCTATGGCCGATCGGCAGCGCAGTGTCCTCGTAGGCGCGCGTGGCCAGCGCTTCGTCCACGAACAGGTGCCGGGGCACGGTGCGGATGGCCTCCAGTACGCGCTCGTCGCGGATGCCCGCCTCGCGCAAACGCTCCACCAACCGGTCGCGCACGCGTTGCGAGGTCATGCCCACGCCCGCCGCCTCGGGCTGCAGGCGAAGCCTGGCCATCATGCCGTGGTCTCCAGCGACGCGCTCAATCCGCCCACCCAGCCAGCCACCTTTTCCAGTGCCTGGTAACGGGTCAGGTCCACGTGGATCGGGGTGATGGAAATGTAGCCGGTGCGCACGGCATGGAAATCCGTGCCGGGACCCGCATCCTGCTCGGGCCCTGCCGGTCCTATCCAGTAGACGGTGCCGCCGCGCGGATCGGACTGCGGCAGGCAGGGCTCGGAACGGTGGCGGTTGCCCAGCCGGGTCACTTCGAAACCGCGCACGTCACCCCAGGCCAGGTCCGGCACGTTGACGTTGAGTATGGTGTCGGCCGGCAACGGGTCGGACTTGAGCCGCGCCACGATCTCCACGGCCGCGCGCGCCGCGGTCGCGTAGTGCTTCGCATCGTGGTTGCGCGTCACCAGCGACATGGCCACCGCCGGCAGGCCCAGGAAGCGGCCTTCCATCGCCGCGGAGACGGTGCCCGAATAGATGACGTCGTCCCCCAGGTTGGCCGCATTGTTGATGCCCGACACCACGATGTCCGGCTCGAATTCCAGCATGCCGGTCAGCGCCAGGTGCACGCAATCGGTGGGCGTGCCGGCGACGCTGCAGGTGTAGTGGTCGATCCGCTTGAGCCGGATCGGCAAGTCCAGCGTCAGCGAATTGCTGGCGCCGGAACGGTCGCGGTCGGGGGCGACCACATAGACTTCGTGACCGGCTTCGCGCAGCCCCTCGGCAAGAATACGGATGCCGGGGGCGTCGACGCCGTCGTCGTTACTGACCAGTACGCGCATGGGTTCCCTCTGAATCGGCCCCATGATACCGGAAGCGCAGGCCGGTTCCCGCATTTGCATGCCGCGCCTGCCGCGCTAACCTGCCCCGCATGCCCGCCGACACGCCCGAAGACGATGCCGCCCTGTTCCGCGCCGCCATAGGCGACGTGGCCCCGTTGCGCGATGCCGCGCCGTTGCCGCAGAAACCGCGCCCCAAGCCTGCCGCCCGCATGGCCGAACGCGACGACATCGATGCGCGCAGCGAATTCCGGCGCGGACTGGATGACATGGCGCTGCTGGAAGCCGGAGATGCGCTTTCCTACCGGCATGCCCGCCTTCCCGGCCGCATCTTCCAGCGGCTGCGACGCGGCCAGTTTTCCGTGCAGGACGAACTGGACCTGCACGGTGCCGGCGCCTTGCAGGCCGAAGCCTTGTTGAAGCAATTCCTGGCGGACGCGCACGGCATGCAGTATGGATGCGTGCGCATCATCCATGGCAAGGGACTCAAATCGGAAAACGGCGTGCCGGTCCTCAAACAAGTGGTCGACCGCGCACTGCGCCAGCGCGCGGACGTGCTGGGTTTCCACTCCGCTCCCGCCGCGCAAGGCGGCACCGGAGCAGTGCTGGTGTTGCTGATGCAGCGGTAACGTCAGCGTTTTTCGGGTTGCTTGACCGGGGGATTGACCCACTGCACCCGCACGCCTCGGAGCTTGGCAATATGCTCCACCTGCGCAACGTACTGCTGATCGATCCGTCCTGCGCGCTCGCTTGTCGCGGCAGGCTCTGCCTGGGGCGCCTGGGCCAGCTGCGCGGATGTGCTTGCGCAAGCGCACAGCGCAAGCAATGCCAGCATCCCCATCAAGGCTCGAACAGATGTGTTCATGACTACCCTCCCATGGAGCGGGCGCCAGGCGGAACACCCAACGCCTTGAATCGGGCTTATACGCTCACGATGGCCCTTTTCCAGTGCCTGTCCGCGGGTTTCCGATGAGTGGTCGGCGCTACCCGCCGTTCGCGTCTTCCACATCGCCCAATTCGGCAAGCAGCGCCGTGGCATACGTTCCCGCCGGCAAGCCGAATACCAGACGCAATGCGCCATCGCCGCACCAGTTCCACTCCAGCGCCTGCGGTCGCAGGCGAAGCGCCCTGCGCTCCTGCTTCAGCCCCGCCCGTTCCAGCCCTTTGCGCAATCGCAGGGCAAGGTCGTCGGCCAGCGCTTCCGTTTCGGTCCCGGCGCAAGCGTCGCGACTGCGAAGCTCGCCCGCACCCCACAACGGTCCGGACGGGTGGACATCAAACCGTGCCAGGCGTTCGGCAAGGGCATTGCTCCACGGCTCGGGGCCAAACACGCTGCGGCTGCCGTCCAGCATCCACACCTCGCCCTCGCAACCCGTATTCCAGGTGCCGTCCAGTACCCGCGCCGACAACACGCGATTGAACAACTCCGAACGCGCCGCCGACAGCAGCAGGGAGCGCTGTTCGCGCCCCACCCTGCGCCCACCGAACATCGTCAGCGCCGCCTGGACATTGCCGCCTTCGCGGCCGAAGCGCTGCTCGCCGAACCGGTTGGGGACGCCATCTTCCGCAATCCGCCGAAGACGCCCTTCAATGGCGTCCGGATCACCCTGGACCTGGCGCAGGACCAACACGAAGCGATTGCCGGCCAGCGCGCCCCGCGGCAGCTTGCGGCTGTGCCGGACAGCGTCCAGCACCTTGAGATCGTCACCCTGCAAAGCGGAGACGTCCGGTGCCTTGCGCCCCGGGAGCTGCACGCTGAACCGTTGCCGGGTCACGGCATGCCGGTCCTTCAATCCCGCATAGCCCACCGCGACTTCCGCAACGCCCGCCCATTCGGCAAGCCTGCGGGCGACGAAGGCCGTGTTCATCCCGCGCTTTTCCACCGTCAGCAGGAGATGCTCGCCCTCGCCGGTCGGCTCGAAACCGGGCAGTTCCTCAACGAAGAAATCTTCCGGCGTGCTGCGGATGACGGCACGCAGCACCGGTGCGCCATGTGCACGCGGGAAGTCGCTCATGCCCTGGCCAACAACACCACAGCCTGGGCGGCAATGCCTTCGCCGCGTCCGGTGAAGCCCAGTTTTTCGCTGGTGGTGGCCTTGATGCTGATGGCGCCGATGTCGATACCCAGCTCCTCTGCCAGGACTGCGCGCATCGCCTCGGCATGCGGCCCCACCTTCGGCCGTTCGCAAATCACCGTGATGTCGGCGTTGCCCACCGTCCAGCCCCCGTTTTCCGCAACCAGGAAGCCGCAATGGCGCAGGAAACGGCGGCTGTCCGCCCCTTCCCATTGCGGGTCCGAAGGCGGAAAGTGGCGCCCGATGTCGCCCAGCGCCAATGCGCCCAGCATGGCGTCGCACAGGGCATGGATCACCACGTCGCCATCGCTGTGCGCCACGATCCCGCGCTCATGCGGAATCATCACGCCGCCCAGCATCACGTGGTCGCCGTCGCCGAATGCATGGACATCAAAGCCCTGGCCGATGCGGATATCGAGAGTTTTTTGCATGCAGAAGAATCCGTTTTGCTCGCCAACTTCCCGTAGGAGCGGCCTTGGCCGCGATGGGCTTTACCGTGAAAACTTCATCGCGGCCAAGGCCGCTCCTACGGGTTCCGTTGCGACAGTATGAACTCGAATCGCGCCAGGTCCGCTGGTGTGGTGATCTTGAAGTTGTTCTCCGAGCCTTCGACCAGCAGCGGGCGCAATCCCTGGCGCTCCATCGCCATGGCCTCGTCGGTGACGTCCAGCCCGGATTGCTGCGCCGCTTCCAGCGCACGGGTCAGTTGCAGGCGGCGGAACAACTGCGGCGTGAACGCGCGCCACAGCCGTTCGCGCGGCTCGGTGGCATCGATGCCGCCGTCGTCGCCTGCCCGCTTGAGCGTATCGCGCACCGGGGCAGCCAGAATGGCGCCCACCGGGTCGGCACGGCCACGTTCCAGCAGGCGATCGAGATCGGCAACGTCAAGATTCGGCCGCGCCGCATCATGCACCAGCACGAAATCATCCGCGCGCACGCTGTCGGGCAAAGCATGCAACCCGGCCAATACCGAGCCGGCGCGCGTGTCCGCGCCAATGCAGGTGGACACCGGCCGGCCATCGAATTCATTCCACCCCGGCCAGCCGGTATCGTCCGCGGAAATCACGACTATCGCGCCGCCCACCGATGGATGCGAAAACAGCGCTTCCAGGGTAAAGGCGATCAACGGCCGGCCGGCAACCGGCAGGTACTGCTTTGGCACCTCCGCGCCAAAGCGCGCGCCACGCCCGGCCGCCGGGATCACCACCCAGATCGCCGGCATCAGGGCCTGCGCTCCGCGTCGATGGCTTCGGGCAAGGGCGTTGTCTCGCCGGACTCCACCACGCGATAGAACTTTTCGCCCGGCTTGATCATGCCCAGTTCGCTGCGTGCACGTTCCTCCGCGGCCGCTTCGCCGGACTTCAGGTCCTCGACTTCGGCGGCCAAGGCATCGTTGCGCTCGCGCAAGCCGTCGTTCTCGCGCTTCTGGTGTTCTACCTGGCTCTGCAGCGCGGACACCTCACCGGAGCTGCCCTCACCCAGCCAATAGCGATACTGCAGCCAGCCCAGCAGCAGGATCAGCAACAGCAACCAGAGCAGACGCCACATCAGCAGGGAGGCATCACGCCAGGGAGACGAAGGCGGTGGAGCCGGCGTAGCGCGCATCCGCACCCAGCGCCTCTTCTATGCGCAGCAACTGGTTGTACTTGGCCACGCGATCGCTGCGGCACAGCGAGCCGGTCTTGATCTGGGTGGCGGTGGTGGCCACGGCGATGTCGGCGATGGTGGTGTCCTCGGTTTCGCCGGAACGGTGCGAGACGATGGCCGCGTACTTCGCATGATGGGCCATGGCGATCGCTTCCAGCGTCTCGGTCAGCGTGCCGATCTGGTTGACCTTGATCAGGATGGCGTTGGCGGTGCCCGATTCGATGCCTTCCTTGAATATCCTGGGATTGGTGACGAACAGGTCGTCGCCGACCAGTTGCACCTTGTTGCCAACGCGCTCGGTCAGCAGCTTCCAGCCGGCCCAGTCGTCCTCGGCCATGCCGTCCTCGATGGTGATGATGGGGTATTGCGCGGCCCAGTCGGCGAGGAAATCGACGAACTGCTCGCTGGTCAGGCGCTTGCCCTCGCCCATCAGGTGGTACTTGCCGTTCTCGAAGAATTCGCTGGACGCCACGTCCAGCCCCAGCAGCACGTCCTCGCCGGCCTTGTAACCGGCCTTGCCGATGGCTTCCAGGATAGTGTCCAGCGCTTCCACGTTGCTGCGGAAGTCCGGGGCGAAGCCACCCTCGTCGCCGACCGCCGTGCTCAGGCCATGGCCCTTCAGCACCGACTTGAGCGCGTGGAAAATCTCGGTGCCGGTGCGCAACGCCTCGGAAAACGAAGTCGCGCCGACCGGCAGCACCATGAACTCCTGGAAATCGACGTTGTTGTCGGCATGCGCACCGCCGTTGATGATGTTCATCATCGGCACCGGCAACTGCACATCGGATTCGCTGCTGTCGGCCAGATGCCGCCACAGCGGCTTGCCCTGCGAAGCGGCCACCGCATGCGCGTTGGCCAGTGACACGCCCAGCAGCGCGTTCGCGCCCAGGCGGGCCTTGTTCTCGGTGCCGTCCAGATCGATCAGGCGGCGGTCCAGTCCTTCCTGATCGGCGGCATCGAAGCCCTTGAGCGCCGCAGCGATAGCAGTGTTGACGTTCTCCACCGCCTTGAGCACGCCCTTGCCCAGATAGCGGGTCTTGTCGCCATCGCGCAGCTCCACGGCTTCCTTGGTGCCGGTGGAGGCACCCGACGGCACGGCCGCGCGGCCGAGCGAACCGTCTTGCAGGGTGACCTCGGCCTCTAGGGTGGGGTTGCCGCGGGAATCGAGGATTTCGCGGGAGTGGATCTTGGCGATGTTCGTCATCAGTATCTTCGTGTCAGAGGGTGGATTCGAGGAAACCGTTCTTCTTGGTGATGCCGTCCAGCGCCAGCAGCGTTTCCAGCAGCGCTTCCATCTTGTCCAGCGGCCACGCATTGGGGCCGTCGGACAGGGCCTTGGACGGGTCCGGGTGGGTCTCGGCGAACAGCCCGGCCACGCCCACCGCGACCGCGGCGCGCGCCAGCACCGGCACGAACTCGCGCTGGCCGCCGCTGGACGTGCCCTGCCCACCCGGCAGTTGCACCGAATGGGTGGCGTCGAACACCACCGGGCAACCGGTCTCGCGCATCACGCTGAGCGAGCGCATGTCGCTGACCAGGTTGTTGTAGCCGAAGCTGGCGCCACGCTCGCAGACCATGATCTGCTCGTTGCCGGTGGACTTGGCCTTCTCGACCACCGGCCTCATGTCCCACGGCGACAGGAACTGGCCCTTCTTGATGTTCACCGGCCGGCCGGCCGAACAAACCTTCTTGATGAAGTCGGTCTGCCGCACCAGGAACGCCGGCGTCTGCAGCACGTCCACCACCGCGGCCACTTCGTCCATCGGGGTGTATTCGTGCACGTCGGTCAGCACCGGCACGCCGACCTGCCGCTTCACCTCGGCCAGCACCTTCAATCCCTCTTCCAGGCCGGGGCCGCGGAAGCTGGTGCCGGAAGTGCGGTTGGCCTTGTCGAAGCTGGACTTGAAGATGAAGTTCATCCCCAGTCTATCGGTGATTTCCTTCAACCGGCCGGCCACATCGACTTGCAATTGCATCGATTCGATGACGCAGGGTCCGGCGATCAGGAACAAAGGCTGGTCCAGGCCGACATCAAAACCGCAGAGTTTCATCGCATTGCCTCTGTAGGAGCGACGCCGGTCGCGACCGTGCCGCAGGGATCCGGGAGCATGCATAAAGGTGAACGCGCCGCCGCGCGACAGGGTGGCGAACAACCGCGAATGCGCTTCCCTGCGGGAGCGCGGTCGCGACCGACGTCGCTCCTACAGGAACAGGAACCTGCGCTTTTCACGCCCGTGCTTCCTTCAGCAGCTTGCCGCCGGCCACGCCTTCATTGACTTTGTACTCGCGCGCGGCGCGGATGAAGCCGACGAACAGGGGATGGCCATCGCGCGGCGTGGACAGGAACTCCGGATGCGCCTGGCAGGCCAGGAACCACGGATGCGTGGCGCGCGGCAGTTCGATCATTTCCACCAGCAGGTCGTCCATCGACTTGGCCGCAATCACCAACCCGGCATCCTCCAGCTGGGTGCGATAGCGGTTGTTGAACTCGTAACGGTGGCGATGGCGCTCGGCCACCACGTCCTTGCCGTACAGGTCGCGCGCCAGCGTCCCCGGCTTCAACCGCGCTTCCTGCAGGCCCAACCGCATGCTGCCGCCCAGGTCGGACCTTTCATCGCGCTTTTCAAGCTCGCCGGTAGCGGTGCGCCACTCGGTGATCAGGCCGATGACGGGGTGGGCGCATTGCTTGTCGTTCTCGGTGCTGTTGGCGCCTTCCAGACCGGCCACATGGCGCGCGTAATCCACCACTGCGGCCTGCATGCCGTAGCAGATGCCGAAATACGGCACCCGGTGCTCGCGGGCGTATTGCGAAGTCAGCACCTTGCCTTCGAATCCACGATCACCGAAACCGCCCGGCACCAGGATGCCGTCAACGCCTGCCAGCGCCGCCATGTCGCTGTCTTCCAGTTCCTGTGCTTCCAGCCACTTCAGGTTGACCCGCGTGCGCTGGCGCAGACCGCCATGCTTGAGCGCCTCGCCCACGGACTTGTAGGCATCCTGGTGATCGACGTACTTGCCGACCACCGCGATGGTGACTTCGTCCACCGGGTTGAGGGTGGCATCCACCGCCGCTTCCCACTCGGAAAGATCGGCCGTGTGCGCTGCCGGAAGACGCAACTGGTTGATGGCGATTTCGTCCAGGCCCTGCGCATGCAACTCCAGCGGAATCCGGTACAGCACGTCCACGTCCTGCACGCTGATGACCGCGCGCTCGGGCACGTTGGTGAACAGCGCGATCTTGCGGCGCTCCGAATCCGGCAACGGCTGCTCCATGCGGCACAAAAGCACATCCGGCTGGATACCGATGGAACGCAACTCCTTGACCGAGTGCTGGGTGGGCTTGGTCTTCAACTCGCCGGCCGCGGCAATGTAGGGCACCAGGGTCAGGTGCATGAACAATGCCCTCTCCGGACCGCGCTCGGTACGGATCTGGCGGATCGCCTCCAGGAACGGCAGCGATTCGATGTCGCCCACGGTACCGCCGATCTCCACCAGCGCCACGTCGAAGCCCTCGGTGGCCTCGTCGATGCAACGGCGGATCTCGTCGGTGATGTGCGGGATCACCTGCACGGTGGCGCCCAGGTAGTCGCCGCGGCGCTCCTTGCGGATGACGTTCTCGTAGATGCGGCCGGTGGTGACGGAGTTCTTGCGGCTCAGCCGGGTACGGACGAAGCGCTCGTAGTGGCCCAGGTCCAGGTCGGTCTCGGCGCCGTCGTCGGTGACGTACACCTCGCCGTGCTGGAACGGGCTCATGGTGCCCGGGTCCACGTTGATGTAGGGATCCAGCTTCATCATCGTGACCCGCAGGCCGCGGGCTTCGAGGATGGAGGCAAGCGAAGCGGCGGCGATGCCCTTGCCAAGCGAGGACACTACGCCGCCGGTAACGAAAATCAGGGGGGTCATGGCTCAAGGCCTCCCGGAAAGCCACAGTTTACCGGCAACGGGCCGGTTCTCAAAGCAGGACGCCCCGCACGGGCGGGGCGTTCTGGGTTCCGGCCAGAGGGCCGACCGGCCAGCGGAATCACGGTTTCCCGCGCTTCTTCTCTTCCTCTTCCGGTTCACGGGCAGGCTTCTTTTCCTGTCCTTCCTTGGCCTTGGCGGCCGCAGCGGCTTCGTTGGCCGCCCGGCGACGGGCGCGCTTCTCGGATTCGGACAGGCCCTCTTCCCTGGCTTCGGCACGGTCGGCCTTGCTGGCATCACTGCGCGGTGGCGCAGACTGTGCGAAAGCGGTGGAAGCGAACAGGGCTGCGACTGCCGCAGCGGACGCCAATAGTATTCTGCGTTGTTTCATGGAAACCTCCTGATCGGTTGCTTGTCCACGACAAGGATACCGGCTGCCTTGCGCCATGCGGGCAACATAACCCCTGCCACCCCACCTCACACTGAATGCACGCCGCGGGCAGCCGCCAGGGTGTCCCCGAACCGGAAAAGAAAAGGCCCCGGCGATGACCGGGGCCTCGGGGAGACAACAGCAACCCGTGATTACGGGGTTTCTTCTTCTGCTTCCTCTTCGGTGTCGGCGTCGGTGTCGGCATCAGCGGCGGCATCCGCGCTGTCTTTTCCGGCCTCCTCCTGGGTAGCGGCCGCTTCTTCCTGGACTTCGGCGACGTCAGTTGCCTGCTCCTCCTCGGGTGGCGTTGCCTCCTGGGCAAAAGCGACCGGTGCGGCGAAGAAAGCGGTGATGCTGGCAGCCAGCAGAATTTTGCGGATCCCCATAAGGCTCTCTCCGGATTTCGTACTACGTGAATGGATGGTTTGAACGCCGCATGTCTATCGCGGCGCCGACGACCGTAACCGCGGAAAACATGCTGTACGCTGAACACCAAATCCCTCAAACAAGCCCTTCACGCGACCTTCATCCGATGCAAACATTTCGCTGCCTCAGCGTGCAAAAAAGCCATGCAGGCCTCACACTTTTCCGCCGTTTGCCCATCACCAACGATCCCGCCTCCGCATGAATACCCGCTACAACGCCGCCGACATCGAAGTCCTCTCCGGCCTGGACCCGGTCAAACGCCGTCCCGGCATGTATACCGACACCACCCGCCCCAATCACCTGGCGCAGGAAGTGGTCGACAACGCGGTGGACGAAGCCTTGGCCGGTCACGCCGGCGAGATCGGGGTGATCCTGTACAAGGACGGCAGTTGCGAGGTGTCCGACGATGGTCGCGGCATGCCGGTGGACATCCATCCGGAAGAAAAAATCCCCGGCGTCGAGCTGATCCTCACCCGCCTGCACGCGGGCGGCAAGTTCAACAACAGGAACTACACCTTCAGCGGCGGCCTGCACGGCGTGGGCGTGAGCGTGGTCAATGCGCTGTCGAAGCTGGTGGAGGTGCACATCAAGCGCGAGGGCAGCGAACATCGCATCACCTTCCGCGACGGCGACCTCGCCACGCCGCTGGAGGCGGTGGGCACGGTGGGCAAGAAGAATACCGGCACCCGCGTTCGCTTCTGGCCCGACCCGAAGTACTTCGACACGCCGAAGTTCAATCTGCGCGCGCTGCGCCACCTGCTCCGCGCCAAGGCCGTGCTGTGCCCGGGCCTGACCGTCAGGCTGACCGACGAGGCGACCGGCGAGACCGACACCTGGCATTACGAGGACGGCCTGCGCGATTACCTGAAGGGCGAACTGGCCGGCCGCGAACTGCTGCCACCGGATCTGTTCGTCGGCCAGCTGAAGAAGGACAGCGAGACCGTGGACTGGGCCGTGGCCTGGATACCGGAAGGCGAACTGGTGCAGGAAAGCTATGTCAACCTGATCCCCACCGCCCAGCACGGCACCCACGTCAACGGCCTGCGCAGTGGCCTGACCGATGCGCTGCGCGAGTTCTGCGACTTCCGCAACCTGCTGCCGCGCGGCGTGAAGCTGGCGCCGGAGGACGTGTGGGACCGGGTGGGCTTCGTGCTGTCGCTGAAGATGACCGACCCGCAGTTCAGCGGGCAGACCAAGGAACGCCTGTCCTCGCGCCAGGCCGCCGGCTTCATCGAAGGCGCCGCGCACGACGCGTTCAGCCTGTGGCTCAACCAGCACACCGATTTCGGCGAAAGGATCGCGCAGATCGCGATCGAACGCGCCAGCGCGCGCCTGAAGACCGAGAAGCAGATCGTCCGCAAGAAGGTCACCCAGGGCCCCGCCCTGCCCGGCAAGCTGGCCGACTGCATCAGCCAGGACCTGTCGCGCACCGAGCTGTTCCTGGTCGAAGGCGATTCCGCCGGCGGCAGCGCCAAACAGGCGCGCGACAAGGACTTCCAGGCGATCCTGCCGCTGCGCGGCAAGATCCTCAATACCTGGGAAGTGGCCAGCACCTCGGTGCTGGGCTCGGAGGAAGTGCACAACCTGGCCGTGGCCATCGGCTGCGACCCGGGCAAGGACGACATCAGCGGACTGCGCTACGGCAAGGTCGTCATCCTGGCCGATGCCGACTCCGATGGCCTGCACATCGCCACCCTGTTGAGCGCGCTGTTCCTCAAGCATTTCCCGGCGCTGGTGCAAGCCGGCAACATCTTCGTCGCCATGCCGCCGCTGTTCCGCGTGGACGTGGGCAAGCAGGTGTTCTACGCGCTGGACGAGGAAGAAAAACGCTTGCTGCTGGAAAAAATCGAGCGCGAGAAGATCAGGGGCGCGGTCAACGTCACCCGCTTCAAGGGCCTGGGCGAAATGAACCCCTCGCAATTGCGCGAATCGGCCATCCATCCGGACACCCGCCGGCTGGTGCAGTTGACCGTGGACGACAGCGCCGGAACGCACGGCCTGATGGACATGCTGCTGGCGAAGAAACGCGCTCCGGATCGGAAGCAGTGGCTTGAAACCAAGGGGGATTTGGCTTCGCTGGAAGTTTGACTGCGGCCATTCATTGCACGGGGCCGTTGCGACGGCCTTGTTGCTGCGGCAACGGATTTACAGCAGGGTGCCACTACAATCGGGACATGTCCCGCGATGCGCTCCCCTTGTGGCCCATGCCCGTGCTGGTGGCCGTCGTGCCGCTGGTGGCCGCGCACCTGGCCTGGGCAATTTCGATGCATGCCGGCCACATACCCGCGTGCCTTCCCTACCTGGAAGGCTGCACGTCGATCAGCCGCGCCGCCCGCCACGGGCTGGGCAATCATCTCTTTCGCCTGCTGATGCTGCCGGGCGCCTTGTTGCTGACCCTGCACTGGCTATCGGTCCGGCGCTGGCTGCGCATTTCCCATCCGCATCCGGGCGCCGGGCGCAGCCTCTTCCTGCTGGCGCCCATGGCCGGTCTCGCACTGGCCGCCTACGTCACCTTCCTGGGCACGGACGGCGACATCTACCGCTGGCTGCGCCAGTACGGCGCACAACTCTATTTCGCCTCCGTGTTCCTGGCGCAGGCCGTATTCCTCAAGCGCTATCGCGAGATCGATGGACACAATCACGGCGTTGCCCGCGGCATGCTCGCGATCAACCTGCTGATGCTGGCCCTGGGCGTGGCCTATACCATCGCCGCCAACGCCATGGCGGATCCGCAGGCGAAAGATGCCTGGGAAAACCGGCTGGAATGGCACATCGGCCTGCTGATGACCGCGTGGTACCTGCTGCAGGCCATCGCATGGCGAAGAAGCGGATTCCGGCTATCATTGACGCGCGATTGACGGACATCGCCAATCAGACGTCTCGCCATCACCACGTATCCCGCCGTATCCGCCCGATCAGAGCCCGGCCACCGTGGCCAAGGCCTCGTTCAACCATGCTTCCGCAAAACGCCGATTGGGTGATGGCGATGCCGAAAATGCGTCCCTGAATTGCAGGCTTCTCCGGTCAGTTATCTGGTGGACGCCACTTCCAGCAATTGCCGGACCACGGTCTGGGCGCCACGCGCCTTCACTTCATCGTATGCAAAGGAATCTTCATCCATGTAGATGCGCTGGCTGATTTCCAGTTGCACCGCCTCGATCCCGTTTTCCGGATCGCCATAATGGCGGGTGATGTAGCCGCCCTTGAAGCGACCGTTGGCGACGAAGCTGTAGTCAACCTGCGCTGCCAATACCGCTTCCAGCCGCCGTTGCAAAGCCGGCGAACAACTGACCCCGCCCGCCGTGCCCAGGTTCAGGTCCGGAAGCCGCCCTTCGAACAGGAAGGGCAAGTCGCCCTTGATCGAATGGCCTTCCCACAACACGACACGGCCGTGGTTCGACTTGATCCGCGCCAGCTCATCGACCAAAGCCTGATGGTAAGGACGCCAGTAGGTCTCTACCCGCAGGGCGATCTCGTCCGACGCAGGCTCGGCACCTTCGCGGTACACCGGTTCGCCACTGAACTGCACGGTCGGGCACAGGCCCGTGGTGTTCTGGCCGGGATACAGCGAAACATCGTCCGGCGACCGGTTCAGGTCCACCACGTAGCGCGAGAACCTCGGCGCCAACACTGAAGCGCCCAAACCGCGGGCAAGGCCATAAAGCCGGGAAACATGCCAGTCGGTATCCGGCACCCGGCCGGCGCTGTCGGTCAGCCGTGCGGCGATGTCCTCGGGCACTGCCGTGCCATCGTGCGGCAGACTGATCAGCAGCGGCGCGGTGCCGCTATGCAGGGTGAAGGTGTCCATGACCTCATGCTACCGGAGCGGCGGCCCCGTTTCTCCCCTGATGAGCGACATAAGTCGCGACAGACTATCGGCAAACCTTCATCACGACTTATTCGTTCCTGCAGGAAGGGGCCGGTCAGCGCATCAGCACGACTTCCTCCGCGCTGGTGGGATGGAGGGCGACGGTATCGTGCAGGTCGTCCAGGGTGATGCCTTTCTTCAGGGCCACGGCGAAGCCTTGCAGGATTTCGTCCACGCCCTCGCCCAGCAGGTGGATGCCGACCACGCGCCGCTCCGCGCCTGTGCAAACCAGTTTGAACAGGCTGCGTTGCGGGCTGCCGGCCAGCGCATGCAGCATCGGACTGAAACCGGCGCGGTATACCTGCACCTCGTCACCGAAATGCTCGCGCGCCTGTGCCTCGGTCAGGCCCACCGCGGCCAGCGGCGGATGGGCGAAGATCACCGTGGGGATGTTCTCGTAATCCAGTTTTGCATCCGCCTGCCCCCCGAACACGCGATCCATCGCCCGCCGCGCGGCGGCAATGGCCACCGGCGTCAACGTTGCCCTCCCGGTCATGTCGCCAACCGCCACGACATGCGGCAGGGAGGTCCGCTGGCAGGCATCGACGACCACGTTGCCCGCATCGTCCAATGCCACGCCCGCCGCCTCCAGGCCCATGTCCCCGGTATTGGCGCTGCGGCCAACAGCCAGGATCACCTGGTCGTAGCCTCCGCTTGCCCCGCCATCCGCAGCGCGCAGGAGCAATTTCCCGCCATCGCGCTCGATGCCCGCCAACCGGTAGCCAAATGCCAGGCCAATACCCTGCTGGCGGTAGCCCTCCTGCAGGTGCGCGGCCAGTTCGGCATCGGCATGGCTGAGCACGCGCTCGCCGCGCACGAACATGTCCACGCAACTTCCCAACGCCTGCAGCATGCCGGCCAATTCGACCGCGATATAGCCACCGCCGACCAGCGCCACCCGCGCGGGCGCCCCGGTCCAGGCAAAAAAATCATCGGACACGCCTGCCCATTGCACTCCCGGCACCTCGGGCCGCTTCGGGCTGGAACCCGTGGCGAGCAACAGATGCCTCGCATGCAAGCGGGTGCCATCCGCGCATTCGACAGTATGCGTGTCGTGCAATCTCCCGCGCATCGGCAACAGCACGATGCCGGCTTCGTCCAGCCGCTTGCGGTAGCTGGCGTGGATGCCGTGGATGTAGCGCTGGCGCTCTGCAATGAGTGTTGGCCAATCCAGCCCAGCCGGGGTTGCGTCGAAACCCAGTCGCGCCGCCAGTTCGATGCGATGCGAGAAGTCCGCCGCCAGCCACATCGCTTTCTTCGGCACGCAACCAACGTTGACGCAGGTGCCACCCAACTCGCCCGGCTCCAGCAACGCCACCCGCGCACCGTGCGCGGCTGCCCTGAAGGCCCCGGCCAGCCCACCGGAACCGCCGCCAAGCACGACCAGATCGAAATCGTTCATGCGAAACGCTCCGGACGGTGAGGAAACGGGTCACTTGCCGGCGCGGCCCCTGTGACCATGTCGGCCACAAGCTGTCCCGTGCCGGCGCTCATGCTGATGCCCAGCATGCCATGGCCGGCTGCCAGCCACAGGCGCTCATGGCCTGGGCCCGTCACGGGATCATGCGGAATGCGCCAGCGTCCGCCGCATTGGCTGTGCCTTGAGATAGGTCAGCGAACGCCACACCCACTCCATCGGACCGAAGCGGAAGCGGCGCAGCCACCAGTGGCTCAGCGCCACCTGCACCGCGAACAGGGCGAACACGAACGGCACCTGCCAAGCGCGCGACAACTGTTCGAAATACCCCAGCCCGTACCCGTAGAAAATCCACGTGCACACCAGCGACTGCATCAGGTACAGCGTCAGCGCCATCCGTCCCGCAGGCGCCAGCACCGAAAGCCGCGCGGACCACGCGGCGGACTGCATGCCGCGCACGATCCAGGCCAGGTAACCCAGCGCCATCAGCAGATTGGCCGTCATGTTGAGGACAAACACCACCGAATAACGCAGGCCGATGGCTCCCGGTTCCATGGTCGGCTCGACCGCGAAAGACACCAACATCGCCAGCAGACCCACCGGTAGCGCAAGCCAGCGCAAGCGAGTGTACAGCCGCGGGAATCGTTCCGGCTCGATAATGGCGCCGCTGCGGACGAACCACATGCCCAGCAGGAACAAACCGAAGATGACGGGACCTAGCATCATCAGCCCCATCAACATGAAACCCATGTCACTGGCACGCTGCCCCACCGCTTCCGCATAGGTCCCCGCACCATAGGCGTGCCGCTGGCCCTCCATCATCGCGGCGATCATCTCGTCCTGCCCGGCCAGCATCTTTTCCCATTCGACCACCCTCTCCGGCGTCAGCCGCATGAACCAGTCGAGTCCGCCCATCAGCAGCATCAGGCCCACGGGCACCAGGTAGATGGCAATCGCCAGCCACGGCAGCCAACGCTGGGGTAGCGGGCGAAACGCCAGCAGGAAGAACGACAACAACGCATACCAGACGAGGATGTCGCCCGACCAGATCAGGAACGCATGCACCAGGCCGATGCCCAGCAACACCAGGCTGCGCCGGAAGTACAGACCCGCGAAAGGCCGGCCCGCCGCATCGGCGCGCTGCGCCATGACTGCGAAGCCCATGCCGAACAGCAGTGAGAACAGGCTGTAGAACTTTCCCTGCACGAAAATGTAGATCAGCGCGTCGGCCACCCGGTCGGCGCCGGTCAATGTGGGATCAAGGCCGGTCATCCCTTCGTACAACGGGCCGACGAACGCCTCGATGTTCATCAGCAGGATGCCGAGCAACGCGAAACCACGCAGCACGTCCAGCGTGGCTACGCGCTCTGCTGCCGGAATCGGCGTCATCGAAGGTGGCGACACATGGCTCATGCGATCTCCCCGAACTCTTTACCGGCTTCCAGCGAGGATACCCGGCATCCTTGCCGATAAGCGTCAATCCTTCCGGCGACCCTTATGTGGGGAAAGACGGAATCCGGACCGCCGGGATCGACGTTCAGTCAGTGCTGGTGACCGCCTTCACCATGCACATGGCCATGTTCCAGCTCTTCCGGGCTGGCTTCCCGCACATCCACGATTTCCACGTCGAAATGCAGGTCCTTGCCGGCCATCGGATGGTTCAGGTCCACATCCACCACGCTCATCCCGACCTTGTGGACGGTCACCGCGCGCGGGCCGAAGTTGGTGTTCAGCACCACCTGCTGGCCGGGCGCCAGGCGCTGTTCGCCGAAATGCTTCTTGGGCACGCGCTGGGTCAAACCCTCGCGACGCTCACCGTAGGCCTCCGCGGCCGGCACGTCCACGCCGAAGCTCTCCCCCGCTTCGCGGTCCTGCATCGCGCTTTCCAGTCCAGGGATGATGTTGCCGTGACCCACCAGGATCGCGAGCGGCTCGCGGTCCTTCGAGGACTCCAGCGGCGACTGGCCAACCTCGGACACGGTGTAGTGGAAACGTACGACGCTGTCTTTTGCGATTTTCATGCTGGGCTCTGCAAAGTCCTGCCGCTGCGACAGGAGTGAACGGCTTGTGGGCCTGGAGGAATGCGGCGAAGATGCGCCACGATGAATGGGGCGCATTATCCCGGCTCGACCTCTCCACCGCCACTGCCGGCGCGCGCGCGCCGGGCGGGAACGCTGTTCCGTCCTTTCCTGTTGGCCTGCATGGCGCTGCTGCTGGCATCCTGCAGCGGTGGCAAGCAGGCCCGGCCCGACACGCCCAAGGCCACACAGCGGGAGTGGCCACGCACCGGATCGGCCAACCCCGTTGCGGCCAACGCCGTGCTGATGCGGGCGCTGGGCCTGGTCGGGACGCCTTACCGATACGGCGGCAACACGCCCGAATCCGGTTTCGATTGCAGTGGCCTGGTCACCTATGTCTATCGCGACATGCTGGACCTGCGCTTGCCGCGCACCTCCCGGGAACTGGCCCAGGTCCAGGGACCCCGCATCCCGCCCGCCTCGCTGGCCCCTGCCGACCTGGTCTTCTTCGGCACCAGAGGCAACGTCACCCACGTGGGCATCTACGTGGGCGAAGGACGCTTCGTCCATGCACCCAGCACGGGGGGCACCGTTCGACTCGATCATCTGGACAGCCACTACTGGCGCGATCATTACAGTGGAGCCAGGCGGGTGCTGCCCTGACACCAGACGACGCAATAACGTATTTTTAACTAAATTTGAACATGATGGCAGGCTGATGACGGCATCATTGCCGCTTCCGCCGCCGCACATACCCTGAACGCGTGACGACCGACGACCTGACATCAGGCCTGCCCGCCGCCACCTCTCGCCATCGCCTGCGGGGCGCGGCGCTTTTCCTGCTCTTCGCCAGCCTGGTGGTTTCCACTCCGGTCGTCCTTGCGCAGGAAGCAAGCCCGGCGGCACCGGCCAGCCAATCCGCCCCCGCCGATGCACAGGCGCCCGCCGAGGCGGAAACAGCCGAAACCGGCAGCAGCATTGCCGACGCACCGGCAACCCGGACGGGAACCAGCGGCATTCGCGAGAAGGCCGTCGACGTGGCCACTGCCACCCTGACCGCGCTGCTTCCACGCCTGGCCGCCAATGAAGCCATGCCCCTGTTCGACCGCTCGGCCATCGTGGCCAGCGACCTGAGCCGCCTGCTGGCCAGCCACGATCTGCAGAGTGCCGGTTCAAGCGATGAGGAAGCCAACGACAGCAAGGTCCAGGTCGTGCTCAAGCACGCATTGGCGCTGATGGGCACGCCATACCGCTGGGGCGGCACTTCGCCGGACAGTGGTTTCGATTGCAGCGGCCTGGTCGGCTATGTGTTCCGCAACGCGCTGGGCATCGAGTTGCCGCGCATCTCCCGCGACATGGCCCGCAAGGACGATGCCGAACTCATCAAGAGCCGCGATGAGCTCCAGCAAGGCGATCTGGTCTTCTTCGGCCGTCGCGGCCGCGTGGACCACGTGGGCATCTATGTGGGCGAAGGACGCTTCGTGCATTCGCCAAGCCGCGGCAAGGACGTGCGCGTGGACAGCCTGGTGACCGGTTACTGGAGCAATCGTTTCATGCAGGCGCGGCGCGTCGCGATGTAACCTGCAACGTCACGCCGGCAAGTTCCACGAGGCCGCATTCATGCGGCTTTTTTGCGTCTGGCGTCCGTCCATGGCCACACCCTTGCGGGCCATCGCCGCGCGACGTCATGAATTGCTCCCGGCAATTTTCGTTGCCGGGAAAAGCGAAGCCCCGCACTGGGCGGGGCTTCGGGCACATCTGGCGGAGAGTGAGGGATTCGAACCCTCGATAAGGCTTTTGACCCTATACTCCCTTAGCAGGGGAGCCCCTTCAGCCACTCGGGCAACTCTCCGGGTTTCTGCATTGCGTTGACGCGATTCCCGCCGGCGACGCAAGGCCGGCAAGGATACCGGATTGGCCATGCCGGCGGCAAACTTGTTTCAGTCGGGGTTTCCACTGTCGGGCGGAATACCGGCGCCACCCGCTTCCTCGCCACGCTGGATGCGCTGGTAGATTTCTTCGCGATGCACGGCAACTTCCTTGGGCGCGGTGATGCCGATCCGCACCTGGTTACCCTTGACGCCCAGCACGGTTACCGTGACCGAGTCGCCAATCATCAATGTTTCGCCGACACGGCGGGTCAAAATCAACATCAATCGTTCTCCCTAAACCGGTCCGTCAGCGGACCGGGGGTTGCGCAAGCAAGGCATTGGTCTTCCATGTGTCCTGCGCATTTATTCAAATAAGTGAATCATGGTAGCGGTCGAACATGCCAACCCGCAAGCAGGAAGCGATCACATAGGGACAATTCAAGACAGGCGGCCTGCCACCCAATCCTGAACGCCCTCCAGCGCGGACACCAGCGCAGGCCCATCATCTCCGCCTCCCTGGGCAAGGTCGGGACGTCCACCCCCCTTGCCGCCGATCTGACTGGCGACATGCGACAGGAGTTCCCCGGCCTTGACCTTGCCGGCCGCCGCGCCGGCCACGCCGGCCACCAGCGCGGCCTTGCCGTCACTGGCCCCCGCCAGCACGATCACCGCATCGCCGAGCTGTTGTTTCAGCCGATCGACCGCATCGCGCAATGCCTTGGCATCGAAACCTTCAAGCCGCGAAGCCAGCACGCGCACGCCCGCCACCTCCACAGCCGCTCCGGCCAGATCCGCCGTAGCCCCGGAAGCCGCCCTTGCCTTGAGCGTTTCCAGCTCGCGCTCCAGCCTCTTCTGGCGCTCGGCCAGCGCGCGGACCTTGTCGACCACGTCAGCCGCATTGCCTCCCAGCAGGCTGGCCGCCTCACCCAGCCGCTGCTCTTCTTCGGCGACAAAATCCAGCGCGCCCTGCCCGGTCACCGCCTCGATGCGGCGCACACCGGCCGAGACACCGCCTTCACTGACAATCTTGAACAGGCCGATATCGCCCGTGCGGCGCACGTGCGTGCCGCCGCAAAGCTCCGTCGAGCCTGGGCCGAAGCGCAACACGCGCACGCGTTCGCCATACTTCTCGCCGAACAGCGCCAAAGCGCCGAAATCCAGCGCTTCCTGCATCCCCATGTGATGCACTTCGCCCTCATGGTTGGCGCGGATTTCGGCATTCACGCGACGCTCGATCTCCGCCAGTTCGGCCACCGCAACCGGCTGGAAGTGGGAAAAGTCGAAACGCAGGCGATCCGGAGCCACCAGCGAGCCCTTCTGCTGCACGTGGGCGCCCAGCACCTCGCGCAGGGCCGCGTGCAGCAAATGCGTGGCGGAGTGATTGAGGATGGTGGCGGCGCGGCGCGATGCGTCGATAGTGGCGGCGACACGGTCACCCGCTTTCAGCATCCCGGCCAGCAGGCGGCCAACATGGCCATGGAACTGGCCAGCCAGTTTCTGCGTATCGGCCACCTCGAATTGCGCACCCACTCCCGCCAATGTGCCGGTATCGCCCACCTGTCCACCGGACTCCGCGTAGAACGGCGTGCGATCCAGCACGACCACCGCTTCGTCGCCCGCCTGCACAGACGCCACCGGCCGGCCATCCTTCAGCAATGCAACCACCTGCAGGTTGTCGGCATCCAGTTGCTCATAACCCAGGAACACCGTGGGCACGAGCTGCGCCACCAGGTCCGCGGGCAAACCTGTGCCGGCAGAGAACTTCCCGGCCGCGCGCGCGGTCTCGCGCTGTCGTTCCATGGCCGCTTCGAAGCCGGCCATGTCCACCGACAAGCCGCGCTCGCGAGCAATATCGGCGGTCAGGTCAACCGGGAAGCCATAGGTGTCATAGAGACGGAATGCGTCCACGCCGGGAATGACGCCATCGGAGACCCGCGACGCCACCTCATCGAAAATCCGCATGCCGGAATCCAGGGTTTCGGCGAAACGCTCTTCTTCGGCCTTCAGGGCGCGCTCCACCAACGCTTGCGCTGCCGGCAGTTCCGGATAGGCGTCGCCCATCAGTTGCGACAGCGTGCCGACCATCCTGTGGAAGAACGGCTGGCGCACGCCCAGCATCCAGCCATGGCGCAGCGCGCGGCGGATGATCCGGCGCAACACGTAGCCGCGCCCCTCGTTGGAGGGCAGCACGCCATCGACGATCAGGAAACTGCAGGCGCGGATGTGGTCGGCAATCACGCGCAGCGACTTGTTTTCCAGATCATTCGTGCCGGTCAGTTCCGCCGCCTTGCGGATCAACGCCTGGAACAGGTCGATCTCGTAATTGCTGTGGACATGCTGGAGAACCGCCGTCAACCGCTCTAGGCCCATACCGGTATCCACGCAAGGAGCCGGCAGCGGAATCAGGGCGCCATCCGGCTGGCGGTCGAACTGCATGAACACCAGGTTCCAGATTTCGATGAAGCGATCGCCATCTTCGTCCGGCGAGCCCGGGGGGCCACCGGCGATATGCTCACCGTGGTCGTAGAAAATCTCGGTACAGGGGCCGCAGGGGCCGGTGTCGGCCATCTGCCAGAAATTGTCGGAAGCAAAGGGCGCGCCCTTGTTGTCGCCAATGCGGATGATCCGCTCCGCAGGGATGCCGATGAGGTTGTGCCACAGGTCGAAGGCCTCGTCGTCGGTCTGGTAGACCGTGACCAACAGGCGCTCTTTCGGCAGCTTCCAGACACCGGTCAGCAACTCCCATGCCCACTCGATCGCTTCCTTCTTGAAGTAATCGCCGAACGACCAGTTGCCCAGCATTTCGAAAAACGTATGGTGGCGCGCGGTATAGCCCACCGAATCGAGATCGTTGTGCTTGCCGCCCGCGCGCAGGCAACGCTGCACGTCCGCCGCGCGCACGTAGCTGCGCTTCTCCGCGCCCAGGAACACATCCTTGAACTGGACCATGCCGGAATTGGTGAACAGCAAAGTGGGATCGTTGCCCGGCACCAGGGGCGCCGATGGGACAATGGTGTGACCCTTGCCCTGGAAGAAATCGAGGAAATCCTGGCGGATCTGGCGGGTACTGATGGGGGAGGAACTGGTCATCTGGCTGATATCGGCTAACGGGCACATCCGGGCCCCGTGCCTCGACAGCCGAGGACGGGCCGGCATGGACAACCCAACGCCTTAGATTAACAGGCCTCGCCCTCAGGCGGTTCAGTCTTCCACTCCCCCACCAGACACCGACCGGACAGTGTCATGCGCAAACCCGCGGCGGAACAGGAAATCGGCCACCTTGCGCCGCCACGACTGATCGTCCGGGCTGCCCGGACCGAAACGGCGGCGGACGAGGTCGCGCGCCGTTTCGGTCCAGTCGCCTTCAAACGCCTGCAATGCCGCTGCTATGGCTTCCCTGTCCAGGCCGTGGGTCGCCAATTCGGCCCGGATGCGCAGAGGACCGTAACCCTTGGCAGTCCGACTGCGCACCAGCAATTCGGCAAAGCGATCATCGCTTTGCCAACCATCCTCGGCCAGCTTCGTTACGGCGGCCTCGGCCTGAACAGGCTCGACACCTCGCGCAGCCAACTTGCGCACGAGCTCCTGCCTTGAGTGCTCCCGCCGGGTCAACAGACCCAATGCCCGCTGCACCGGGGTCGCTTCCTTGCGCCCCCGCTTCCGGCCCGGATCAACCGGAGCATCGGCTTCCATTTCCCCGCCCGACGATGCTTTGGGGTCCGCCATCGGCAACCCTGCTTCCAGGTCGGCAGCGGTGCCTACCGGATCATTCACCCGCCGGGTTTTCGGCATCATCCGGCTTGATTTCGGTTGGCTGGAATTTTTCACGCAGTTCCGCTTCCAGCTTCGCCGCCACCTGCGGGTTCTCGCGCAGGTACTGACGGGAGTTGTCCTTGCCCTGGCCGATGCGCTCGGTACCGTAGCTGTACCAGGCGCCGGCCTTCTCCACCAGCTTGGCCTCCACGCCCATGTCGATCAGCTCGCCTTCGCGGCTGATGCCTTCGCCATACAGGATCTCGGTGACAACCTGCTTGAACGGCGGTGCCAGCTTGTTCTTGACCACCTTGATGCGGGTCTGGTTGCCGATGATCTCGTCGCCCTTCTTGATCGCGCCGATGCGACGGATATCCAGGCGCACCGAGGCATAGAACTTGAGCGCATTGCCGCCGGTGGTCACCTCGGGGCTCTGCCCGGGCATCATCACGCCGATCTTCATGCGCAACTGGTTGATGAAGACCACCAGGGTATTGGAGCGCTTGATGTTGCCGGTGAGCTTGCGCAATGCCTGGCTCATCAGGCGGGCTTGCAGGCCGGGCAACTGGTCGCCCATTTCGCCTTCGATTTCCGCCTTCGGCGTCAACGCGGCCACCGAGTCGATGACGACGATGTCGACCGAACCGGAACGTACCAGCATGTCGGCAATTTCAAGCGCTTGCTCGCCCGTATCCGGCTGGGACAGCAGCAGGTCATCGACGTTGACGCCCAGCTTTGCGGCATAGATGGGATCGAGCGCGTGTTCGGCGTCGATGAAGGCAGCCGTCCCGCCCAGCTTCTGGCACTGCGCGATGGCCTGCAGCGTCAGCGTGGTCTTGCCCGAGGATTCCGGCCCGTAGATTTCCACGACGCGCCCCTTCGGCAGGCCACCGATGCCCAGTGCGATATCCAGCATCAGGGAGCCGGTGGGGATGATCTCGGCCGCCTCGATGATCCGGTCGCCCATGCGCATCACCGAACCTTTGCCGAACTGCCTTTCGATCTGGCTCAGTGCCGCGGCCAATGCGCGCTTCTTGTTCTCGTCCATCATGGTGTCCTCAAGCGTTGTGGATTCGTTGGGTGCAATCTAGTACCGGCGTATCGCAGGAGTTGAGACTCGTGGATACGAAGTCAAAAATAGTGTTCGGCGACTGTCGGGAATATCGGCAAACAGCGCAGCGTCGCGTAGGAAATCACCTGCCCCGCCAAACCCCTCACCGGTTGGGCCTCACCAGGCCGCAGTACAGCCCTTCGATGGCGAAGTCCTGGTCGGGCAGCACTTCGATGGGCGCGTAGTCCGGGTTGCGCGGCAGCAGGCGCACGCGGTCCTTGCCGACCTTCAGCAACTTGACGGTGATTTCATCGTCGATGCGGGCCACCACGATCTGGCCGGAACGCGCCTCGCCGGTACGATGGACCCCGATCAGGTCGCCATCGAAAATGCCCTCGTCGCGCATCGAGTCGCCGGAAACCTTCAGCAGGTAATCCGGCCTGGGCGAAAACAGCACCCGGTCCAGCACCAGGTAATCCTCGGCGACATGGCTCGGCACGTCCGCGCCTATCGGCAATCCTGCCGCGACCCTGCCCAAGACCGGCAGGCGCAGGGCGTTGTCGTCGTTTGCGGCCGACAGATCCAGCACCTCTTGCTGTGGCAATGCCGGCGCCCATTTCAGGCGGATGCCACGTGCCCGGCCCGGCACCCGCTCAATGGCCCCGGCCGCTTCCAGGGCCTCCAGGTGGTATTGGGCAGCGCGCACGCCCTTGAAACCGAAGGCCCGGGCAATCTCGGCCTGTGAAGGAGGCATGCCCTCGGCTTCGAGCCGTTCGGCGATCATCGTCAGGATGGCTTGCTGGGTCTGGGTCAGGTCCATGTTAGTAGTAATACTACTAACTCGCACTTTGTACAACCCCAGCCCTTAGTTAGCTGCCCTGTTATTTCTGAACAAACATCCTGCAGTCAGGCCAGTCACCAGCCAAGGGCATGCCAGTGGAGATTTCCAGCAATTCAAAAGCGTCCGATCCATGACAGCCACTGATGATGCCTGGATATAGGCGAGTCAGCGCAAGCAATCCCCACGCCCCTGCCAACATGGCCATCACCACCCATCAGCTAGCTTCAATATTCACTAGCCGGCGGAGTTTCACCCGAACACGCTCGCCAAGCCCTCCAGCGCCGCCGCCACCGTCTGCCGCCGGACGGCATCGCGATCCCCGCCGAAGTGGAATACCTCGGCCTTGGCGTAACCGCCACGGCGCTTCCAGCCAATCCAGACCGTGCCCACCGGCTTGTCCGGACTGCCTCCGCCCGGCCCGGCAATGCCGGTGACCGCCACCGCCACGCTGCCGCCGGAGTTCGCCAGCGCGCCGGACACCATTTCGATCACGGTCTCGCGGCTGACCGCGCCATACGTCTCCAGGGTCTGCGGCCGCACTCCCAGCAGGGCCTGTTTGGCTTCGTAGCTGTAGGCGGCCATGCCGCAATCGAACCACTCCGAAGAGCCGGCAATGTCGGTCACCGCCTTGGCGATCCAGCCGCCCGTGCAGCTTTCTGCGGTGACCAGCATGTGGTGCGAGGCCCGAAGGCCGTCGCCGAGGCTGGCGGCAAGGCGGCCAAGTTCTTCATCGGAGGGTATCTGCTCGGACATGTCGTTTCCGTGTGGAGGTGCAGCGCCCGTTTTACCCGAATCCAGCACCGCTGTCGTGACTGCCGGCCACTGCGCGCACGAAGTACGCGCGAGCGTCGGCCACGCAGGGCCGACCTACGACATACCGGCTACTGCAGGTCGGGGCCGCGTCCCCGACGCTTGCGCCCCGTGTGCGACCCAACACCAAATCCGGATACCAAAAAAAGCCCACGCATCCGAAGATGCGTGGGCCCGATGCGCAAACCCTCCGGGAATCAGTAGCGGACGCGGAAGGTGACGCCGTACATCCTGGGAGCCGCCGGGAAGGCATTGAAGGTGTTGAAAGCGTTGCCCGGGTCCGGGAACAACGCCTGCAACGGGCCATCGAAGCCCACCTGCACGTACTCGGCATCCGTGATGTTGGTGCCCCACAACTCCACCATCCAGCGCTGGTCGCTGGAGCCGATGCCGAAGCGGGCATTCATGATGGTGTAGGCGTCCTGATGCTTTTCGACGTCGAGGTCGGAGCCGGTGTTGTACTTGCCCATGTACTTGGCGCCGATGTTGAAGCGGCCGATCAGGTTGTTGGAGAAGTCCCAGTCGTAGGTGACCGAGGCCGAACCGGAGAACTTCGGTGCGAACGGCATGGTCGCGCCCGGCAGCTTGTACATCGCGCCACCCGGAGCGAAGTCCGCGCCCGGGATGTTGCGACCGAACTTGGTATCGGCGTAGGTGAAGCCGCCCTGCAGCATCAGGCCTTGCACGCCACGCGGCTGCCACATGATCTCGCCGTCGACACCGCGCGATGTCACCTTCGGGATGGAGTGCACCACGAAGCTGGTGCCGAGGAAAGCATTGAGCTGGAAGTCCGTGTATTCCTGACTGAACGCAGTGGCATTCAACAGCAGGGTACCGCCGGCCCAGTTGGTCTTGACGCCCAGCTCGTAGCTGTCCACGAACTCGCTTGCGAACGAGGTGTCGGCGGTCGTCGGCGTAATCCCCGCCTGGGTGCGATCCAGGTTGAAGCCGCCGCCCTTGTGCCCACGCGCAGCCGAGGCATAGGTCATCACATTCTCGTTCCAGCGATACGCGGCCTTCAGCGTGCCCGACCACTCCTTCTCGTCCATCGACTGGGCGATGTTGCGGCCGTTATGCAACGCGTTGGCCCACGGCAGGCAGGAGTAGCCGATGATCTGCGGAACCGCCGCTCCCAGAATGGCCTCTCGCGTCTCGGGAGGCAGGAACCCCCAGACGGGGATGCGGCCCGCGATGGCCGCGCCGACCCCTGCCTGGTTGGCCAGCATCGAACCACAGCCGATGCTGCCGTTCGGGTTGGTGTAACTGGCCTGCAGATCCTTTTCCTCGCGGGTGTAGCGCAGGCCCAGAGTGAGGTCCAGCGCATCGGTGGCATGCCAGGTATTGTTGGTGAAGAACGCCAGGCTCTTGGCATTCTGCTTGTAGCGGTCGTGGGCGCCCAGTCCGGAGAAGTTGGTGCCGAACGGCCTGCCGGTCGCCTCGGCCAGGAACAGGTGCGGGTTGGCCATGTTGACCACCGGGGTGCCCGGCGGGAAAGCGGCTGCCAACTGCTGTGCCACGCTGCCAAGGACGAGATTGGAAATCAGCGTCGACACGTAGGGCTCGTAGTGCGCGCCGACCCGATAGGTTTCGTTGCGCGTCAGGTCCTCATCGGAATAGAACATGCCGACCATCCAGTCCACTTTCTCGGTCGAACCGGTCAGGCGCAGTTCCTGACTGAAGGTGTCGAATCGGGAGAGCGACTCGTCTGCCGTCGGATTCCGGTACAGGATGTCGGCCGTGGTGAAGTCGTAATCCAGGCCATTGATCGCCTGCCAGTCACGGTCCGCGGTGATCGAGGTCAGGGTTGCGCCACCAAACCACGGCGTCTCCCAGTTGACTTCGACGGAGACGCCCTTTTCCTTGATGTCCTGCTCGGTGCTGCGGTTGCTGTAGGCGACGCGGGCGAACGGATCGGCCTCGGCCGGGAACGGCGGTGGCACGACCGGCAGGTGCGGCCCGCCAGGCATCCCGTTGACCACGACCGAACTTGTACCCAGCACCGTCTGCACCGCCGTGCAGCAGTTCTCTTCACGGCTGGTGTAGTCCGCCGAAACCAGGATTTCCAGAGTGTCGCTCGGTTCGAACAGCAGCTTGCCGCGCAGGGTGTGATAGTCCTGGTCGTAGTCCTTGTTCTCGGTGCGGGGGCCTGCGCCGGTGCGCACGTCCATCCAGCCGTCGCGGGCATGCTTGGCCGCATAGATGCTGAATGCGGAGTTTTCGCCCAGCGCATCGTTGTAACTGCCCCTCACTCCCCAGGCACCGTAATTGCCGAGCGTCAGCTCGCCTTCGGCGCTTTGCGTATAGCTGGGCTTGCGGGTCACCACGTTGATGACGCCGGCCGAAGTGTTCTTGCCGAACACCGTGCCCTGCGGGCCCTTCAGCACTTCGATGCGTTCAAGCTGGCCCAGATCGCCGAAGCCCACGCTGTTGCGCGGACGGTACACGCCATCGATGACGATGCCCACGGAAGACTCGAGGCCGACGTTGTCGCCCACAGTGCCGATGCCGCGGATGCGCGCGGTGGTGATGGCTTCGTTCTGGGTGCTGGTCACCGTCAGGCCCGGCACCAGGATCTGCATGTCCTTGATGTCGCGCACGCCGGTGTCCTGGAGAAGCTGGGCATCCATCACGGTGACCGAGATCGGCACGTTCTGCAGCGCTTCTTCACGCTTCTGCGCGGTCACGGTCATCGTGGCGAGCGTGGTAGCTTCTTCTTTTTCATCGGCATTCGCAGACGTATCACTGGCCACCTGTGCATGCGCGTGCGGCATCGCACACAAGGCAGCGAATACAGCCAGCGCGAGCACTTTGTGCTGTGGCTTTACATCAACCATGGCGTCCCCTCCCAGGGTCATTGGTTCTAGTGGTGGATCGTGAGTATCTGGCTATAACTAACCGGAATTTATGGGCTCTGAGCGTACATACTGAAACGTACGGCCCAAATTAACACCGTTTTCACGAAGCGGCATTTTGCACTGCATCCATACCCCTTGTTCCATATTTGGATGGAGGCAGCGAAACGGCCCGGACAGGCCGGGCCGTTTCGGAAACACCGCCGGTCCGGACCCCCGCCCGCTACCAGCAGTTGGGTCAAGCCGACAGATCCAGCACGATGCGCCCCTCGATCTTGCCGGCATGCATGCGCGCGAAAATGTCGTTGATGTTCTCCAGCCGGTCGGCAGCCACCGTGGCCGCCACCTTGCCCTGTTCCGCGAACTGCAGCGACTCCTGCAGGTCCAGGCGGCTGCCGACGATGGAGCCGCGCACGGTGATGCCGTTGAGCACCATGTCGAAGATGGGCAGCGGGAAGTCGCCGGGCGGCAAGCCCACCAGCGATACCGTGCCGCCACGGCGGACCATGCCAAGCGCCTGTCCGAAGGCCTTGGGCGAGACGGCCGTGATCAGCGCGCCATGCGCGCCTCCGATCTCCTTCTTCAGGAAAGCCGCGGGATCGGTCTTCAGTGCATTCACCGTGACGGTGGCGCCCAGGCGCTCGGCCAGCGCAAGCTTGCTGTCATCCACGTCCACCGCCGCCACGTTCATGCCCATGGCCTTCGCATACTGCACCGCCATGTGCCCCAGACCACCGATGCCGGAAATCACCACCCACTCACCCGGGCGGGCATCCGTGACCTTCAGGCCCTTGTAGACAGTGACGCCCGCGCACAGGATCGGGGCAACTTCGACAAAGCCGATGTTGTCCGGCAGGCGTCCCACGTAGTCGGCAGCCGCCAGCGCGTATTCGGCAAAACCGCCGTTGACCGAATAGCCGGTGTTGCGCTGCGTCTCGCACAAGGTCTCCCAGCCCCCCAGGCAATGCTCGCAGTGGCCGCAGGCCGAATACAACCACGGTATGCCCACCCGGTCGCCTTCCTTCACATGGCTCACGCCCGGCCCCACCGCCACTACGTGGCCAACGCCTTCATGGCCGGGGATGAACGGCGGGTCCGGCCTCACCGGCCAGTCGCCCTCTGCGGCATGCAGATCGGTATGGCAGACGCCGCAGGCTTCGATCTTGACCAGTATCTCGCCTGTCCCTGCCTGGGGTACGGGAACTTCCTCAATGGCCAGTGGCTGCCCGAAGGCACGGACGACGGCCGCTTTCATGGTCTTGCTCATGGCATTCCTCCAGTTCAGTCCGACGGATCGTGCAGGCGATGACCAAGGGACAGGCCAGCGCCCTCCACTCCCATCCTCATCCCTGTCGATGGCAATGGCATTGACGTGGATCAACCCCGCAGGTGCAAAGTTGCCGGCACCACCAATCCATGGGCTGCAACCGGCTATTTCCTGCCGCTGCGCCAGATCGAAAACAGTATCCAGACGCCGCCCAGCACCGCGCCGACGAAACCGAGTATGCCCAGCGTCGGCCAGCCGGTGCCCGCCGAAGGGCCGCTGCTGGCGTGCATGACGATGGACGAGCCCACGATCAGCGCGGCCGTCACCACGCCCAGCGTCAGGCGATTGGCGGCATGGTTGACCTGGTCGCCGAACTCCCTCAGCGAGGTGACCTCGATCTCCATGTGCAGCTTGCCGTTGCGCGCGTTGCGCAGCAGTTGGCGCAAGTCACTCGGCAAACGCGAAAGCAGGTCCAGGGTATTCGACAGGGCGCGCCAGCCGCGCCGCGCCAGGGCCGCGGGCGTGTGTTGCTGCACCAGCACGCGCTCCAGGAAAGGACGCGCCTGCTCCGCCATGTCAAAATCCGGATCGAGTTGCCGGCCCATTCCTTCCAGCGTCACGAAGGTCTTGATCATCAGCGCCAGGTCCGGCGGCAGCGCCAGCCCATGGTCGCGCAGGATCAGGGTCACGTCCGAAAGCATGTCCGCCAGGCTGAGTTGCTTCAGCGGCACGCCGCGATACTGGTCCACGAAGGCATCGGTGTCGGCATGCAGGCGCTGCTCATCCACGACACCGCCTGCATCGGCCCAGTCGAGCAGCACCTGCACCACCGCATCGCCATCATGCGTGGCCATGCCGTGCAGCAACTGGGCGAGCTGGAAGCGCCTGTCCTCGGTCAGCCGCCCCACCATGCCGAAATCGATGATGCCAATGCGGTTGCCGGGCAGGTAGAAGATGTTGCCGGGGTGCGGATCGGCATGGAAGAAGCCGTCTTCCAGCACCATCTTCAGGATGGTTTCCGCGCCGCGGCGCGCCAACAGCTTGCGGTCCAGCCCGGCTGCGTCCACCGCTTCCAGATCGCGTCCGGGAATGCCGTCGATGAGCGTCTGCACATTCAGGCGCTCGCCGGTCCACTCCCAGTAAACGTCCGGCACCACGATCTCCGGATGCTCGGCGAAATTGCGCGCGATGCGCTCGGCATTGCGGCACTCGGCCGCGAAGTCCAGCTCGCGCCGCAGCGACAGCGTGAACTGGCGCACCACTTCCTGCGGACGGTAGCGTTTCAGGTCAGGCATCTGCGCTTCGATGATCTCGGCCAACCGCGCCAGCAGGCGCAGGTCCGCTTCCACCACGTTGCGGATGCCGGGCCGCCTCACCTTCAGGATCACCGCGCTGCCGTCGGCCAGCCATGCGCGATGCGCCTGGGCCAGCGATGCGGCGGCCAGCGGGCTTTCGTCGATGCGCGCGAAGACGTTTTCCGGCGCATCGCCCAGGTCCTCGCACAACTGCGGATGTATCTCTGCATACGGGACCGGCGGCACCGAATTCTGCAATTTGCCGAATTCGGCGATCCACTCCTCCGGGAACAGGTCCACGCGCGTCGCCAACACCTGACCCAGCTTGACGAAGGTGGGCCCCAGTTCTTCCAGCGCGCGCCGCATGCGGGTCGGCGAGTCCAGCCTGGACATCTCTTCGGCCGCCTGCCAGTGCAGCGCCCTGCCCGCCCGTTCCAGCGCGCCGCCCATGCCGATGCGCTGCACCAAGTCGCCGAAGCCGTAACGGATCAGGATGGAAGCGATCTGCTGCACGCGTCCCAGGTCGCGGATCGCGCTGATGGTTTCCCACAACATGCCAGGTTGCCTCTCTGCGGTCTGTCGCGCGGCTGGCGGCCCTTCGTCCGGACCACGCCCATCCACAGTATGCCCCAACCCGGGAAGCGTTCCGGCCGCATTTGCGGCAAAATGTCGCGAACCCGACAGCAAGTTTCCATGAGCGCGACGAAGTCCCCGGAACACACCCCGCTGATGAAGCAATTCTTCAGCGCGAAGGCCGAACACCCCGACCTGTTGTTGTTCTTCCGCATGGGCGACTTCTACGAGTTGTTCTACGACGACGCCCGCAAGGCCGCGCGGTTGCTGGACATCACCCTGACCCAGCGCGGCAGCTCGGGCGGCGCGCCGATCCCGATGGCCGGCGTGCCGGTGCACGCCTACGAGGGCTATCTGGCGCGGCTGGTGGCGCTGGGCGAGTCGGTGGCGATCTGCGAACAGATCGGCGACCCGGCGCTGGCCAAGGGGCTGGTGGAACGCAAGGTGGTGCGCATCGTCACGCCCGGCACGG
>CAZLSG010000031.1:0-31630 GCA_964562135.1 uncultured Pseudoxanthomonas sp.
CGGTGTCGCCGATCAGCAGGGCGCCGGGCATTTCCACCTTCGGCAGGGATTGCCAGCCGCCGGTGACGATGGCGCGCGCGCCGGCGGACAGGATGCTGCCGCCATCCAGCAGGGGCTTGATGAGGGGGTGGTTCTTCCATTGCTGGAAGGCTTCCCATGGCTTGTATCCGGGATCGTGGTAATCCAGCCCGCTGACGTAGCCCAGCGCCACCTGGTCGTTTTCCAGGTGGTAGAGGAAGCTGCCGCCGTAGGTCTTGGAATCCGCCGGCCAGCCCAGCGTGTGCACGATCTTGCCCGGCGCGGTGCGCCCGGCCGGGACCTGCCACAGTTCCTTGATGCCGATCGAATAGCCTTGCGGATCGCTGTCCTTGTCCAGCGCGAAGCGCTTCACCAGTCGCTTGGTCAGGTGCCCGCGCGCGCCCTCGGCCAGCACGGTGACCTTGGCGTGGATGTCGATGCCGGGGGTGTAGCCGGGCTTGTGCGAACCATCCTTCGCAATGCCCATGTCGCCGATGCGCACGCCGATAACCTTGCCTTCATCGTCATGCAGCGTCTCGGCGGCGGCGAAGCCGGGATAGATCTCCACGCCCAGGGCTTCGGCCTGCGGCGCCAGCCAGGCGCACATGGCGCCCAGGCTGACGATGAAGTTGCCGTGGTTGCGCATGCCGGGCGGCACGATGGGGAACTTGTATCCGCCGTTCTTGTTGAGCAGCCAGAATTCGTCTTCCGCGGCCGGCACGCAGATGGGCGGCGGGTTGTCGCGCCAGCCGGGCAGCAGCGCGTCGAGCGGGCCGGGTTCGATCACGGCGCCGGACAGGATCTGCGCACCGACGGTGCTGGCCTTTTCGATGATGCAGACGGAGATGTCCGGGTCCAGCTGCTTGAGGCGGATGGCGAAAGCCAGGCCCGCCGGGCCGGCGCCGACCGTGACGACGTCGTACTCCATGACATCGCGTTCGATTTCGGTCATTGCGGGCTCCCGGGGTTGGCTCGTGGCTGCGTGTATTTTCGGGGTTTGCCGTGGATGGGGCAAATCCGCCAGCATGGGACGTGATGACCGTACGCGAACTGTTCCCGACGAATGGAGAAATCATCGCGCTGCCGGGCGCGATGCTGCGTTTCGTGCCGCACTGGCTGGGACAGGCAGAGGCTGATGCGCTTTTCGCGTGCCTGCTGGAAGAAGTGCCGTGGGAAAACCACCGGATCCGGATGTTCGGCCGTTTGGTCGATTCGCCGCGGCTGAGTTGCTGGATGGGCGATGCGGGCGCCGAATACCGCTATTCGGGCGCGCATTTCATCCCGCGGCCCTGGTCGCCGGAATTGCAGGCCTTGTGCGAACGTGTGGGCAGGGCATCGGGCGCGTTGTTCAACAGCGTGCTGCTCAACCGCTACCGCAATGGTCGCGATGCCATGGGTTGGCACAGCGACGACGAACCGGAGTTGGGAAGGGAACCTGTCATTGCCTCGGTCAGCCTGGGCGCATCGCGGCGCTTCCTGTTGAAGCGACGCGATGGGCAGGCCGAACGGCAACGCCTGGCGTTGACGCATGGAAGCCTGCTGGTCATGGCCGGGCGGACCCAGCATGAATGGCTCCATGCCTTGCCGCGCACGGCCAGGCCGGTGGGCGAACGGATCAATCTGACTTTTCGTTGCATCCATTCACGGGCGGGGTGACACGCAACCCGCTTCAGCGCGTCCGTTGTGCGTCGGCCTGGCCCTGCGCCAATGTCCAGCCGGCGATGTCATGCACGACCGCGGCCATGCTCTGTTCGAAAGCGGCCACGACGTCGGGAACCGCCGTGCCAGTGGCGGGTTGCGCATGTTCGAAGGTCCGCGAAGCGACCACCCGCTGGTCCTGGGTGGACAGCAGCAGGGCGTTGACCTCGATCACGGCGGAAGGCAGAGGCTGTCCGGCGTAGTCCGATTCGAACCGGCGGATGTCGGTCAGCAACCGGTAGTCGGAGCGGATGCCGGCATCGGCGCGGGCCACGGCGGCGATGCGGCCGGAGTCTTCCAGCGCGCGCAGCACGGCACCCTGCAGCATGTCGGGGGCAGGTTGTGCCCAGTTGGCGCCGCGATAGACCTGCAGTTCGTTGGAAACGGGGCGGACCGCGATCCGCGAACTGTCCAGGGTGCGTGGCGCGGAAGGTTTGGCAACCACCAGCGCCCAGTCGGCGCGCGGCCAGTCCGGATCCGGGGTTGTGCGGATGTCCGGGGCGAAGGTGGTGACCGGGTCGCGTTGCTGGCCGCCGACGGAAATGCAGGCGGAAAGGACGAGCAGGGGAAGCAGGGCGAGGATGCGGGGCGCTTTCATTCCGGTTCGTACTCCTTGGGTGCGCCACGACCGCTCAGGTAGCGGCCCGGCCCGCTTTCGAGGCGGTCGGTCATGCGGCGGAGGTCGCGGATCAGGCTGCGCAACTCGGCCAGGGTGGGGCCGAGCTGGGCCAGGCCATCGTTGGCGAAACTGTTGATGGCAGCGCGGTTCTCGCCAAGGATGGCGTCGGCGTTGCCGGCGGCGGAGTTCAGCTGGACCAGGGTGGTATCCAGTTTCTCGAGCAGCGGCGGAAGTTGTTCCACCAGTCCCTGGTCGAGCCGGGCGATGGTCGCGTGGGTGGTGTCCAGGGTGGCTTCCAGGCGCTGCACGCTGTCGCGGGCGCTGACGATCAGCGCAGGCAGGCCTTCCTTGTCGTCGGCCAGTGCAGCGCTGAGAGCCTCGAGGTTCTGCAAGGTGCCGCTGATGCTTTCCACGTTGCGGGAATCCAGCAACCGGTCCAGCCTGGCCACGATCAGGCTGGAAGTGTCGGCGATGTTCTGCAGGGCGGAGGGCGTGGTCTGAATGATCGGGATCTGGCGCCGGTCCACGGTGTTCAGCGCGGGCGACTGCGGGGTGCCACCGCTTAGCTGGATGATGGGAGGAGCGGTCAGGCTGGTCATGGCCAGCTTGGCGCGCGTGTCGGTCTTGATGGGCGTATTCGAGTCGACGCGGATGCGGGCCAGCACCTGGCGCGGGTCGTCGGGGGCCAGCGACAGGTCGGTGATGGAACCGACGGAGATGCCGTTGTACTGGACCGGGCTGCCGACGGTCAGGCCGGTGACCGCTTCGTTGAAGACGACCTCGTATTCCTGCCACGTGCGTTCCGTGGAGTACTTGGCCGCCCACAGCCCGAACAGCAGCAGGAAGATCGCCACCAGCAGGGTGAAGGCGCCGATGAGCACGTAGTTGGCTTTGGTTTCCATGTCTTCAGGGTGCCTCGTGTGCTGAAGGGACGGCATTGCGCGCGGCGCGCGCGCGCGGACCGTGGAAATAGTCGCGTATCCACGGGTGGTCCAGTTGCTCCACTTCGGCCAGTGGCGCGGTGGCGATCACCCGCCGGTCGGCCAGGACCGCGACCCGGTCGCAGATAGCGTACAGCGTGTCCAGGTCGTGCGTGATGAGGAACACGGTGAGCCCAAGGGCTTCTTGCAGGGTCTTGATGAGATGGTCGAAGGCCGCGGCCCCGATGGGGTCCAGGCCGGCAGTCGGTTCGTCCAGGAACAGCAGCGGCGGGTCCAGCGCCAGCGCGCGCGCCAGCCCGGCGCGCTTGCGCATGCCGCCGGAAAGCTGGGAGGGCAGCTTGTTGATGGCATCGGCGGGGAGGCCGGCAAGTTTGACTTTCAGCAGGGCCAGTTCGTATCGCCAGCTCTCGGGCAATTCGGGATGGTGTTCCTTCAGGGGCACTTGCACGTTCTCGCCAACCGTCAGTGACGAAAACAGCGCGCCGTCCTGGAACAGCACGCCGGTGTTGCGTTCGATGTGCTGCCTGGCCTCCGCATCGTCCGAACGCGCATCGGCGCCCAGCACGGTGATGCGGCCCGCATCGGGCCTGCGCAGCCCCAGGATGGAGCGCATCAGCACCGATTTGCCGGTACCCGAGCCGCCGACCACGCCGATGATCTCGCCGCGCCGCACGTCCAGGTCCAGGTCATCGTGCACGGTCTGGTCGCCGAAGCGGTTGACCAGTCCGCGTATCGAGATGATGGGGCTGTCGGGGACCGGGTCCATCCGTCACCAGTCCATGTGCATGAACCACAACGCGGCCAGCGCGTCGATGATGATGACCAGCGAGATGGTCTGCACCACGCTGGAGGTGGTGCGTTCGCCCACCGATTGCGCCGTGCCTTCCACCTGCAGGCCCTCCAGGCAGCCGATCAGGCCTATCACCAGCGCGAACACCGGCGCCTTGGACATGCCGATCAGGAAGTGCCTGACCTCGATGGTTTCGTGCATGCGCGCGATATACATCTGCGGCGGGATGCCCAGGTCGAAGGCGCCGACGGTGATGCCGCCGGCCAGTCCGGCCACCATGGCGATGAAGGTCAACAACGGCAGCATCAGCAGCAGGGCGACCAGGCGCGGGATCACCAGCAGGTCGATGGGGTCCATGCCCAGCGTGCGGATCGCATCGATCTCCTCGCGGCTTTTCATCGCGCCGATCTGCGCGGTGAAGGCGCTGGCGGTGCGCCCGGCCAGCACGATGGCGGTCAGCAGCACCGCGAACTCGCGCAGGAACGCGATGCTGACCAGTTCCACCACGAAGATCTCCGCGCCGAAGTCGCGCAGGATGGTGGAACCGAGGAAGGCGATCACCGCGCCGACCAGGTACGACAGCAGCGCGACCAGCGGCACCGCATCCAGTCCCACCTGCTCCATGTGCGAGACCGTGGCGGTCAGGCGGAAACGCTTCGGCTCGCGGAACATGCGGCCCATCTTGACCAGGCTTTCGCCGGTGAAGCCGAGCAGCAGCAGGAGTTCCTTGCCTTCCTCGTGCACGCGCTTGCCCAGGCGCGCCAGCGCGGCGAGCACGCCGTAGTCGCGTTTGGGCGGCGGGCGATCGTCCGCCACGTCCTCGATGGTCTGGGCCAGGGCGCGGTGGTCCGGCCGGAATTCGATGTCCGCCGGGGACAGCTCGCGGCGCTTGGCGAAACGCAGCAGTTGCAGCACGCCGGCCGAGTCGATGCGGGAAATCCCGGTGGCGTCGATATGCCGGATGCCGGAAGGCGTTTCCCGCAATTGACGTGCGACATCCAGCGCATTGGCCAGTATCCAGTCGCCCGCCAGCCGGATGCGCGACGGATTGGCGTCGTCGGTCTCGAGCAGGGGCGGGGTGGAGGCTTGGGTCATGGTGGCGTCGGGCCGGAAAACATGCGGGCGGGGTCGCGGGACAGGATGCATGGTCCGTCTGAGCGCAGTTTAAGCAATGGCGCCCGTGTCCGTTCATCTGTCGCAACAGTCACGCCATACTATGCGGATGTCGCAAGCGCCCGCCATTGCCACGTATGCCCAGAAGATTTCGTTCATCTGCGAACTGGCCGCGCGCCTGCACGGTTACGGCACCACGGCGCAGCGCCTGGAGGCGACCCTGGTGGGCTTGTCGGGCCGATTGGGAGTGGATTGCGAGCCCTGGTCAAATCCAACCGGGCTGATCCTCAGCTTCAGCGACCCGAGCAAGCCCCTGGGGGCCAGCGATACCACGCGGGTGATCCGGTTGGCCCCGGGCGAGAACGATCTTTACAAGCTCAGCGAAGCCGATAGCATTGCCGAAGCCGTGGTGGCCGGCCGGATGAGCATTGCCGAGGGGCATACGGCCCTGCGTGCGCTGGACCGGAAGGTCAGCCTGCGCTGGCAGGTCATGCAGGTGGTGGCGTTCGGCTTGGCATCCGGGGCGGTGGCGGCGCTGTGGCGCCTGCCGTGGCTGGATATCGCCACGGCAGGCCTGATCGGCCTGACCATCGGCTTGCTGACGCACTGGACGGACCGGCGGCCGCAGTTCAAGGAGGCCAGTGACGCGGTGGCGGCCCTGGTGGCCGGCATGGTCGCCATCCTGGTGGCCAGTTTCGTCGCGCCACTGAACCTCAATACCGTCATCATCGCCTCGCTGATCGTGCTGCTGCCGGGCATGACGCTGACCAATGCCGTCAATGAATTGACCAGCCAGCACTTGGTGTCCGGCACCGCGCGTTTCGCCGGAGCCGTCACCACGGTCTTCAAATTGACCGTGGGCAGCATGATCGCGGTGGTGCTGGCGGATCTGATGGGGCTGGAGCCCGCCGTCCGCATGCGGCGCCTGCAGCCGGATTGGGTCGAATGGGGTGCGCTGCTGTTGGCCGCGTATGCGTTCGCGGTGTTGTTCCGCGCGCATCGGCGCGATTATCCGTGGGTGATGCTGGCGGCGGTTTGCGGTTATCTGATATCGCGTTATGCCGGCATGGCATGGGGCAGTTCGGTGGGCATCTTTCTCTCGGCGCTGATCGTGACCGCGGGCGGCAACGCTTTCGCGCGGATATTCAACCGTCCCGGCGCCATCATCCGCGTGCCCGGCATCATCATGCTGGTGCCGGGTAGCGCAAGCTTGCGCGGCCTGATGGATCTTGTGCAGCGACAGGATATGGATGCCGGGCAGGCAGCGATGCTGGCGGTGGTGAACATCGTGATGGCGCTGGTGGCCGGGTTGTTGTTCGGCAATATCCTGATTGCCGCCCGCAAGAATCTTTGAATGCGGTTTCCGCGGGCGAACAGGCAAAAAAAGGGTATCCGGATTTTAGTGTGGAATAGCCTGTTCCGGTACTTCTCGGCATCTAATAACCGCTTGTTGGAACACGCCGTACAGTCCAACCCCACTCCAGGGCGGCATGTTGTGGAATCGCCCCTTGGCATCGCTAGATGGACAGGTCCGCTCTGGCAGGGCTAGGATGCCGATAGGCAAGCGGGTCGCAAGGAGCGATGAAGAGAATCCCCCGCCATCACTGGATGACATGGATCCTGGGTGCTTACCTGCTGGTTGCCATGCCTTTGGCGTGGGCGACGTCCGATCTTGCGCCACTGCGCGCCCAGTTCTCGCTTCCCGATCAACAGGTCAACTACGCAGACGCTAAATTGATCGTGGACCGGCTCATCGAGCCTGCTACGGACGTCGCAGCCGTACGCCGGGAGCTTGACCGTTGGGAACAAGCGATCCGTACCAACTTCCCGGTAGGTGCCAGCCCACGCACCCGCCTCGACGCGCTTCTGAAGACCCTCTACGAACCGGGTCCCTGGAACCAGGGAAAGCCCTTCACCTACGATCTGGACGATCCGCTGGGGAAGATCCCGGCGAACAAGCGCCTGGCGACCTATCTGACTACCCGCAAGGGCAATTGTGTGTCCATGCCCATCCTAGTGGTCATTCTGGGACAGCGGCTGGGTCTACCGGTGGCGCTGGCAACGGCCCCGAATCACGTCATGGTCAAGTTTGCCGACGACACGCAGCAAGCATGGGTGAACGTGGAAGCCACTGCTGGCGGTTTCAAGTACGACAGCAGCTACGAGCGGGATACCGGCATCACACCCCTAGCAACCCGAAACGACCTTTACCTGCGCCCCCTGGGGCCGCTTGAGGGTGTTGGCGTCATGGCCAGCACCCTGATGGAGCATCACGGGGCAAGGAAGGACGGGAATGCGCTGATGCAGGTGGCCGATCTGGCATTGGTGGCCAATCCCAAGGATCCGGTGGCGATGATCTGGAAGGCAAATGCCTATTACCTGCAACTGCAGGAGCGTTACGTCAGCCGGTATCCGAACCCGGCAGACATCCCGCTTACACAGATAGCGGACTATCAGCGGCTGAGCCGGGAGAACCTGGCCTGGTTCGACAAGGCCGAGAAACTGGGATGGGTGCCCCAGACGCCTGAACGGGAAGCGGCCTATCTTCAATCCATCCAGCAGGAAAGGAAGCAAAGGGGACAGTGATGCGGAACTTGAGTCTTGCGATACTGAGCGTGACCCTGATGGCGGCTACCGGCGTAGCGGAGGCGCGCTGGCTATCGGTTGATCCGGTGCAGGCCAACCCGAACAACGGCCAGAACTTCAATCGCTACTGGTACGCGAACAACAACCCCTACAAGTTCGTTGATCCAGATGGACGAGAAGTGCGATATGCCATCGGAGGGACTGTCGATGAAAAACAACTTCGAAGCTTTCAAATTGGAATGGCGTTCTCACCAACAGGTCGCTTAGAACTTCAGCAGTTGGAACTATCCAAGACTATCTATACATTTCATCTTGATTCCAGAGCGACCAATTGGTTCAATCCCATCACCAATACGATTCATGTAAATCCTGTTTCCAACACAATTATCAAGTCTAGTGGGGAAATTCTGGATGCTAGGCTGGCAGGTCTCCATGAGGTAACGCACGCTGCGGAATATGATCGCGTTGGGGCAGATGCTTTCAATCAGGCGCTACAACCAATTTTCAGAACCACTCAAGATTCTAGCGGCAACACTGTTGTCATGCCGGGCACAAGCCCGGAAGAAAACCGAGCAACTAGAGTGGAGCAAGCAGCAGCGAAAGAGTTGGGCCTGCCTGCCCGCCAAGACTATCAAGATGTCTGTCGGCGTGGAGATGACGGATGCTAAGGCCACTACTCATATGCGTGGCACTCATTCTGATTTCGTCGGCCTGCTCTGCATCATCGGCAGATACACATGAGAACGATGTCGTGGATTTGAAGGCTTCTTTGAACGAAGCCAGGAATTTTTGGCTCCATTTTTTTTCGGTGACGGGGGAGTATTCGTTGAGTCCGAGTGAGCTCAAGGAAAAATCCTCCGTCAAGATATACCGAAGTTGTGGTGCCAACTGCGCCAATACGCTTGACGTCCTCGTACAACACTTGCAAAACGCTCAGCCAATTATCTGTATCTCAGGCCCGGGGATGGAGAACGTCCTGCTGGAACTCTCCACAGGGAAACAAGTTGTCTACAGCCATGCTGGCAGGCAAATCAAAATCAATGGAAGCTGCTATTTAAGCGAGGTTAGCATTAACAAAGTTCTTGATCGAACAGACTACATCTTCAAGTGAAATTGGCCTATCGCGACATTTTCTATCAGCCAGTTCCATAAAACTTGGTTTGCATAATTATTCGAACAGTCCCGCTTCCAGCATCTCGCACAACGTTGGAATGTACGGCCCGTAATACACAGTACGTTGCACCATCTTGCGATGCTTCTGCTGTGCCATTGAGGCCGCAGTGACGAACCCCATGAGATCTGAATTCTTTTCCTCGATATAGGTGGTCTCAATCTGGGCGCTGTCCTTCAGCGCCTTCTCCGCGTACAGCATCCGTGCCCGAATAACATCGAAGCTATAGCCCCTTCCCATGCGATTCATGTCCTTTGCCAACCGATTGATGGACTCAGTGTAGGCATTGGTAATCGGCTTCTCGAAATAGGAGAAGATTTCCTCGTGCCAGTTGTGCACGGCAGTCGTGAGTTCTTTGAAGACTGGCTTCATCTCGGGCGTGATGTTCGCTTTCCACCGTTCACATGCCGTCTCGGCTCCTGAGCGTGTGTTTTCGTCCCAGATCGACAGAAAACCCTCCTTGAGGGCATGGGCTTCGCCCAACTTCGGGAACTGCTCGAACCATGCCAACATTCTCTGCATATCAGCAGGAGGAAGGTCGTGCTGGCGCTTGAGTAGCAGGAATCGCTCATCCTTCAGCTTCAGCCGCTGTCGATCCGACAACCCCTTGCGTACCTGCTTCCGCAGCTTTCCCAATGCCTCGTTTGCCATACGCTGGATATGGAACCGATCCACGACGATCCGAGCATTAGGCAGCGCACTATGCACTACGTCGCGATAGACCCGGTACATGTCCATCGTGACCCACTCCACCTGTTCTTTGTCCCGGAGGTTTTGGAAGTATGGCAACAGATCAGCTTTGATCCGCGTGGGCAAGATGTCAAAAACTGTATTGCGTTCGATGTTGGTCAAGATGGCGCGGTAATCACCGATGACTTTGATCTCGTCGATCCCCAGCACGGTCGGTGTCCGGAAGCGAATCTTCGCCTGCATCGCTTCCACGAAGTCCTGGAAGACATGGCGAACTGTCTTCTCGTCCAAGCCGACCTGCTTGGCGAGCGAAGAGAAGGTTTCCTGTTGGCAACGATCCTGCACGAATCTAACCAGTCGGCTGGTCGCTTGGCGCTTGCCGTCCAAGTCAGCAACAGGCTCAAAACAGGTCTTGCCACAGCCGGTGCAGCGATACCGGCGACGCTGAATCACGATGCGAACCGGCTTTCCATGCGACGGTGTGTCTTGGTAGGACTGCTCCTGCGTGCCATGGCTATACAGGCGCCCAACACTACAGGTTGAACAGGACGCCAATTGCCCCACGCCATGTGCCTGCACGATGTAGGCATTGCCTTCATCGGTAACAGAAACGGTCTTCAGGCTGCGCAATTGCAGGAAGTCGGTCACGCGAGCAATCCCACACCAGAATCCGACTTTTACTCTATCACAGCCGCCCAGAATTCCAACACTATAATCCGATCTCTGAACCGGAGCGTCCGCCTGCCAGTATTTCCCAATTCCACAGCAGAATCCGGATACCCATAAAAAACGCCGGCATGACCGGCGTTTTCACTGTACTTGCGGTTTCCGGTCATTTTTTCCTGATCAGGAAATCGTCCGCTTTCTTGCCCTTGGCAGTGAGGGCGGCCAGCCAGCGCGGCTGCTTGCCGCGACCGGTCCAGGTTTCCTTGGGGTTGGCCGGGTTGCGGTATTTGGGGGCCACCTTGCCGAGCTTGCGGGCCGGCTTGGCGGCAGCCTTTTTCGCGGCTGGCTTGCGGCCACGCTTGGCGCCGCCGCCAAACAGTTCCTCGATGGTGTAACCCTCGGCCTTGGCCAGCTTGGTGAGCTTGGCGCGGACCTTGGCGACCGGCGCGCGCTTGGCGAGCTTGCTCTGTTGCTCTTTCGCCTTGTTGATGAGCGTGCCGAGCTCTTTGGCCGAGAGGCCGTTCAAATCGATGGACATTAACTTCTCCGCTGAATGGATTAAATGAAGAAAATCCCTCCGTGGATTCCATTCATGGTAATCCACGCGCTCGCCTGTAACAAACCGGGACGATTCTGATGCGTGGCGCGGATGCGCCATCTTTCAGCCGCGGAGGCGCGCCAGCAGGGTCTCATGGTCGAGATTTTCCGCGGCCTCCGAACGGCGCGCGCGATATTCGTAACTGCCGGCGGCCAGGCCGCGTTCGGATACCACCACGCGGTGCGGGATGCCGATCAGCTCGATGTCGGCGAACATCGCGCCGGGGCGCAGTCCGCGGTCGTCCAGCACGGCATCGATGCCGGAGGCGTGGAGTTCGTCCAGCAGTTGCCGTGCGGCCTGATCGACGCCGGCATCGTTCTTGGGGTTGATGACGCAGATGGCCACCGACCACGGGGCCATCGGTGCGGGCCAGATGATGCCGTTGGCGTCGTGGTTCTGTTCGATCGCGGCGGCGACGATGCGCGAGACGCCGATGCCGTAGCAGCCCATCGTCAGGGTGGCGGCCTTGCCGTTTTCGTCCAGCACGGTGGCCTGCAGGGCTTCGGCGTACTTGCGGCCCAACTGGAAGATGTGTCCGACTTCGATGCCGCGGGCGATGCGCAGTTCGCCGCCGTCCATCGCGCGGTCGCCTTCGACCACGCTGCGGATGTCGGCCACGATGTCCGCTTCGGGCAGGTCGCGGCCCCAGTTGACGCCGGCAATGTGGAAGCCGGCTTCGTTGGCGCCGACGACGAAGTCGGCCATCGCCGCGACGTCGCGGTCGGCGACCACGCGGATGGTCTTCTTCGCGCCGATGGGGCCGAGAAAGCCGGGTTCGCTGCCGAGGTGTTCGGCAATCTCGGCCTCGGTGGCAAGCCGGTATTCGGACAGGCCGGGCACCTTGGCCAGCTTGATTTCGTTGACGTCGTGGTCGCCGCGCACCAGGGCCAGCACGAAGTCGTCGCCGGCCATCAGCGCCACCGACTTGACCGTGCGTTGCAGCGCGATGCCCATCAGGGCCGCGACGTCCTCGCAGGTTTTCTGCGTGGGCGTGTCGATCCGGCGCAGCGTTTCGGCGGCGGCAGGGCGGGGCGCGGGTTCGGCGGCCTGCGCGGCCTCCACGTTGGCCGCGTAGTCCGAACCGGTGGAGAAGGCGATGGCGTCTTCGCCGGAATCGGCGAGCACGTGGAATTCCTGCGAGGCATCGCCGCCGATGGCGCCGGAGTCGGCCAATACCGCGCGGAAATCCAGTCCCAGCCGGGTGAAGATGCGGGTGTAGGCCGCGTGCATGTTGCGGTACTCGCGCACCAGGTCTTCGTCCGCGAGGTGGAAGGAGTAGGCGTCCTTCATCAGGAATTCGCGCGCGCGCATCACCCCGAAGCGCGGGCGGATCTCGTCGCGGAACTTGGTCTGGATCTGGTAGAAATTGACCGGCAGCTGCTTGTAGCTGTTCAGCTCGCTGCGGGCGAAGTCGGTGATGACTTCCTCGTGGGTGGGGCCGTAGCAGTAGTCGGCTTCCTTGCGGTCCCTGATCTTCAGCAGTTGCCCGCCGAATTTTTCCCAGCGCCCGGTTTCCTCCCACAGTTCGCGCGGCTGGATGGAGGGCATCAGCAGTTCGATGGCACCTGCGTGGTTCATTTCCTCGCGGACGATGTTTTCCACCTTGCGCAACACGCGCAGGCCCAGCGGCGTCCAGGTGTAGATGCCCGAGGCCAGCTTGCGGATCATGCCGGCGCGCAACATCAGCTGGTGGCTGGCGATTTCGGCGTCGGCGGGGGTTTCCTTGGTGGTGCGGAGGTGGAATTGCGACAGGCGCATCGTGTGGGGTTCGCGGGATACGGAAACACCTATTCTGCCAGCCTTGGCCTGCCGGTGTGGCGCCGCGGATGCGCGGCGGCGACCAATAGCCTGCCGACAGTGGGTCAGTTTGCGGGAACAGTCGTCACGCGCGAGCCGGCGGCATGGCGGTCGATGCGTTCGTAATGGCCGTGCGCCGGGGGCTGGTCGGTGATGTGCAGTACGCCGGCCTGGTCGCGCCAGCGGTACAGGGGTGCGGGCGCCGCTGTGCCGCTGGCGGGTTCGGCGGCGGGGCGTTGCCCGGATGTCCGCGAGAACCCCCACGCTATTGCCGCGCCCAGCAACAGGCCGATGACGATGGCCCAGACCAGGCGCATGCCGGGTCAGCTTCCGGCAGGGCAATAGGCCTTGACGGCGGCTTCGGCCAGGTTCTTCTGCGCGGCACGCTCGTCGTCGCCCAGTGTCCGGGGCGGTTGGCCTTCGACTTCGTCTTCCACCTGCACCGGGCCGCCACCGGCCAGCAGGGCCAGGTTGCTGCGGGCGGTGGCGCACTGCGGGTTTTCCTTGGAATTGCCGTCCTCGGTCGCGACGCCTTCGGTGGCAATGCCGCGGTTGTCGATCCGCCGGTCCTGGTATTTCTGCCCTTGCGGAGGCTTGTCCGAGTACTGGGTGACGCCGTTGGCGTCCTTCCACTGGTAGATCCGGTCGGCGTGCGCGGCGGAGCAGGCCAGGATCAGGGCGGCGAACGTGCAGATGCGGAGCGGGGCGTTGCGCATGATGGCCTCGGCGGTGCGGCGAAGCCCCGATTGCAGCACTCCCGGGCGGGGCTGGCAAGCCCGGGGTTGGGATAAACTGCCCCGCATGGACGAAGAGAACACTCCCCGGCGCTCGCGCGGCATCTACCTGCTGCCCAACCTGTTTACCACGGCGGGGCTGTTTGCGGGGTTTTACGCGATCATCGCGGCCGCTAACGGGCAGTTCGTGCACGCCAGCATCGCAGTGTTCGTGGCCGCGGTCATGGACGGCATCGATGGCCGGGTGGCGCGCCTGACCGGCACCAGCAGCGATTTCGGGGTGCAGTACGACTCGCTGGCCGATCTGGTCAGCTTTGGCCTGGCGCCGGCGCTGGTGATGTATCACTGGTCGCTCTCGGCGTTGAAGTTCGATGGCGGGGCGATGGGACGCGTGGGCTGGGCGGCCGCCTTCCTGTATGCCGCCTGCGCCGCCCTGCGGCTGGCGCGTTTCAATACCCAGGTGGGGGTGGTGGACAAGCGCTGGTTCGTTGGCCTCGCCAGCCCGGCGGCGGCGGGGTTGATGATGTCGTTCGTGTGGGCGTTCGCCGATGGCGACCTGGGCTGGGGGGGCGAGGAACTGCGCTACGTGGCCTTGTTCGTCACCATCGCCGCGGCGCTGTTGATGGTGAGCCGCATCCGTTTTTGGAGTTTCAAGGGGAGCGGGGAAGGCGGCGCCAGGGCCGACCGCGTGCCCTTCATGGTGCTGGCGCTGGTGCCGCTGGTCATCGCCATCCTGTTCATCGATCTGCCGCGGGTATTGTTCGCGGTGGGCGTGGGGTATGCGCTGTCCGGCCCGGCATTGTGGCTGTGGCAGCGGTTCGGCGGCCGGCCGGGTTCCGCGCCATGACCGCCTTGCCGTCCGCGGCATGGACCGTGCAACAACAGGCGTGGCTGACGGCACTGGGGTATTCCCTGTATGTGCCGGGCGCGGTGCCTGAATCCGAATCCGTCGACTCGCCGTGGGACGTTGCCGGAAAGGTGGCTCCCGCTTCCCATCGCCCGCGTGTCAGGCAGGCTTCCCCGGACGCCGTGGAAACGGGTTCATCCCGCCCGCCGCCTGCCCGGCGTCCTGCAACGCGGGTGCCGGACCGCCTGTATTTCGCGCTGATCCGGGCGTCCGGGTGCGACCCCAGTGCCGAGGGCATTGCGCAGGCCATGGCGCAATGGCCCGCACCGCAGGCGTTGCGTGGGAATCCGGCGGCCAAGCGCGCGCTGTGGCCGGCCTTGCGCGCGATGCGCAAGACGGCCGGGCCGTGAGCGCGGTCCGCGCCGACCTGGAGGGGCCGTTCCTGCGGCCGATGCGCGAGGCCGACCTGGAAGAGGTCATGGCGATCGAGACGCGCGCCTATCCGTTCCCGTGGACGCCAGGCATTTTCCGCGACTGCCTGCGCGCGGGCTATCCGGCCTGGATACTGAGTGGCCGCGAAGCGACGATGGGTTACGGGGTGATCAGCCTGGCGGCGGACGAGGCGCACGTGCTCAATCTTTGCATCGCGCCGGAACGGCAAGGGCGCGGCCATGGGCGTTACCTGTTGCGCGCGTTGGTGAAGCTGGCGATCGAGCGTGGCGCGCAACGCCTCTTCCTGGAGGTGCGTCCTTCCAATCCGCAGGCCATTGCGCTGTACCACAGTGAAGGCTTCAACGAGATCGGGCGTCGCCCGCGTTACTACCCGGCCCGGGATGGGCGCGAGGATGCGCTGGTGATGGCGATGGAATTGCTGCCGGACGATGCTGCCCCGACGTTCCGGTAGGAGCGGCTCTTGGCCGCGAGCTTTTGCTCTTGTTGCGCGATCACGCGAAAAAGCTCGCGGCCAAGAGCCGCTCCTACCGGTTCATTTCTTCATCCATGGCGGCTTCTGCCTGGCGGCCCGCTTGAAAGCGGGACAGTCGGGGCGGTGCGCGCCCGGCAGGTAGCCCAGGCTCATCAGGAATTCGCCGGTGATCTCGCCGCCGGTGAAGCGGAAAGTGCGCTTGAACAGCTTGACCCATCCTGCCTTGTCCAGGGGATGGTGGGCATCCAGCCATGCGGCAAAACCGCCATGGCTCTCGCGCAGCGCCTGGACGGCCCGGGCGTTGTGGATGGCCGCGTCCACCTTCAGGCGGTTGCGGATGATGCCCGGATCGGCCAGCAGGCGGGTGCGGTCGCGTTCGCCGTAGCCGGCCACGCGGTCCACGTCGAAGCCATGGTAGGCGCGGCGGAAGCCCTCGCGTTTCTTGAGCATGGTTTCCCAACTCAGTCCGGCCTGGTTGATCTCCAGCAGGAGGCGTTCGAACAGGACGGCTTCTTCCCGTTGCGGGAAACCGTATTCGTGGTCGTGGTAGGGCCCGTGCAGCGGGTGGCCGGGCGCGAAATCGCAGTAGCTGGACATGGGTGAACGTTAACCCATTGCGGAGGTATTTCAGTCCATCCCGAGCTTTTTCAGCTTGTAACGCAGGGCGCGGAAGGTGATGCCCAGTTGCGCGGCGGCCTTGGTCTTGTTCCAGCGGTTGTCTTCCAGGGCTTTCTGGATGGCGGCGCGTTCGAGTTGCTCGATGTAGGAGGGCAAGGCGCCGCTGGCGGGATCGATGTCCACGGGAACGCCGCCTTCGACCGGGGCGCCCGCTGCCGGGGCAGGGCTGGCGGTCGCAACGTTGTTGGCGCGGGGCAGGTGCAGGTCGCTGGCCTGGATGACGTCGCCGTCGGCCAGCGCCAGGGCGCGTTCCAGGATGTTCTCCAGTTCGCGCACGTTGCCGGGGAAGGGATAGGCGGCCAGTTCGGCCAGTGCGCCTTCCGACAGCGCCATCGGGCTGCGGCCATGGTTGATGGCCAGGCGGGCGAGGATGGCTCCGGTGAGTTGCGGCAGGTCGCCGGCGCGGGCGCGCAACGGCGGCACCCGCAGTTCGATCACGTTGATGCGGTAGTAAAGGTCGTGGCGGAAGCGCCCGTCGTTGGCCAGTTCGCCCAGGTCCTTGTGGGTGGCCGAGAGGATGCGCACGTCCACCAGCACCTCGTTGGCGGCGCCCACCGGGCGCACCGACTTTTCCTGGATGGCGCGCAGCAGCTTGACCTGCATGGGCAGCGGCAGTTCGGCGACTTCATCAAGGAACAGCGTACCGCCGTTGGCGGCCTGGAACAGCCCGGGTTTGTCCGCGTGGGCGCCGGTGAAGCTGCCCTTCTTGTGGCCGAAGAACTCGCTTTCCATCAGTTCGGCGGGGATGGCGCCGCAGTTCACCGGCACGAACGGACCGGCCGCGCGCGCGCCCTGCTCATGGATGGTGCGGGCAACCAGCTCCTTGCCCACGCCGGATTCGCCCAGGATGTAGACCGGCGCCTGGCTGCGGGCGACCTTGGCGATGGTCTCGCGCAGCGTGGCCATGGCCGGGGAATTCCCCAGCAGGCGACTGGCCTGGTCCGGGGGCGGTGGCGGCGCAGGCGGGCGTTCGGCGTTGTTCAGTTCCAGCGCATGCTTGATCAGGCCGCGCAGCACGCTGATGTCCACCGGCTTGCTGACGAAGTCGAAGGCACCGGCCTTCAGCGCCTCCACCGCCAGCTCGACGTTGCCGAAGGCGGTGATCATGGCGACCGGGGTGTTGGGGTAATTGCGTGCGATTTCGCCGACCAGTTCGATGCCGTTGCCGTCGGGCAGGCGCATGTCGGTCAGGCACAGGTCGTAGGTGTTGCGGGCGAGAAGCTCGCGGGCTTCGAGCAGGTTGGAGGCGGTATCGATGCGCAGCCCCATGCGGCCCAGGGTGAGTGTCAACAGTTCACGGATATCGCGCTCATCGTCGACGATCAGGGCGCGGCGGCTTTCGCTCATGTAATCCTGTTCCTGCAGGTTCCCCACCCCAGTGTAACGGTTTGGCCGCGCTGTTTGCGAGTTGGGACAGGGGCGGAGGTGGCAGGCGGGATGCGCGCAGGGAAAGGGCGCGTGGCCGTGTCAGGTCGGCAGCAGGGCATGCGGTCCCGGGAGCGTGATCCGGAAACAGCAGCCTCCGCCGGGGATGGCCACGTACTCGAGCATGGCCTGGTTGGCGCGGCTGAGTTCGCGCGCGATGTACAGGCCCAGCCCGGTGCCGTGTTCGGACGTGGTGAAGAATGGCCTGAACAACTGGGCGGCCACGGCCTCGGGAATGCCCGGCCCGCGATCGATGACGTCGATCATCGGGCGGGTTTCGAATTCGAATACCCGCAGCCTGACGCGGGCCGGTTCGCCCGGCAGCCGGCCGTAGTTCAGCGCGTTCTGCACCAGCACGGTGAGTATCTGGTGCAGGTGTCGATGGTCGACCAGAGCGGGCACCGGCTTGTTGCCGGTCACCGCCTCCAGGGTGTCGGTTTCGATGGACAGGGTCTGCTGGTAATCCTCGACGAATCGCCGCACGTACCCGTTCAATTCCACGTGCTCCGGGCTGGCGCGTTCGCGACGGGCCAGGCTCAATACGCTCTCGACGATGCCGTTGGTGCGTTGGCACTGCTGGTGGATGATCTGCAGCAGGCGTTGGTCGCCGACGCTGATGCTGTTGGATTCCTCCAGCAGTTGCACGGCGTAGTTGATGGCGGCCAGCGGGTTGCGTATCTCGTGCGCCAGGCTGGCGGAGAACCGCCCCAGCGCGGCCAATGTGAGCGATTCGGCGCGCCGCGACACCACGGCGGTGTCGTCCAGGAAGATGATGGTCAGTTCGCTGCCCGCCAGCAGGCGGACGAACCTGGGCTGGATTTCCGCATGGTCGGGTGAAAGCTGCATGGGGGTGTCGTCGTTGTGCCAGCCGTTGCGCCAGCGCTGCAGGCGCCGGGCCAACTCCGGGGCCGCCTGGGTCAGCAGCACGCCCTGCCCGTCGTTCTCGCCTTCGTTGCCATCGCCCAGCAGCAGGTTGGCTGCTTCGTTGGCCAGTTTGATGTGGTTGTCGCCATCCACCACCAATACGCCGGTGCGCATCCGGCGGATGATCAGTTCGTTGATTTCGAAAAGATTGGCGACTTCGGCGCCACGTTTCTCGGCCAGCTCCTGGCTGCTGCGGGCGCGGGCGCCGATCTGGTAGGCAAGCAAGGCCACGGCCAGGTAGCTGACCGAGAACATGATCAGCTCGGCCAGGGAACGGGTGGACCCGTCGCTCCAGAAGTGGCTGGCCAGTTGCCCGGCGAACAGGCTGGCGACTGCCAGGATGGCCAGTCCCAGGCCATAGCGAAGCGGCAACATCGCCGCCGCCGCGGCAATGTTGAACAGCAGCAGCATCGCGATGCCGTCACTGGCCACAGGAATGGCGTAGGTGGCCAGCGTGGCGGCGGCAATGTCCAGCGTGGTGCCCGCGACCACGACCGGCACCAGCCAGCGCGTGTCGCGTCCGAACGCCAGCAGCAGCAACGCGGCGGCCAGATAGACGGCCACCACCACGCTGGCAAGCCCTGGATGGCGGATTTCGCCGACTATCAGGGCCAGGGGGCTGAATACCAGCGCGGCCAGCAGGCCGGCTTCCAGCACGCGATAAAGGGCGAAGAAATACAGCTCGCGCTCGGGGACCGACGAAATGCGTGCGATGATCGGATGGGCCTGCGTCAAGCGGTCACCTCCCCCGAAGAGGACCAAAGTATAAGCCGAGACCGGACCCCGGGTTTTGCGCCGCCCGCCCGGGTCGGCGACAATGGGCGGCCAGGCGCACCGCCCGACCGTTCGCCATATGGCCAGGACGGGTGCTGCGCCCGCGGTACCTTGTCAATGTTCCCCTACCCACGGTGACGCATGAATTTCCACGAATATCAGGCCAAGCAACTGCTTGCCGAATACGGTATCCCGGTCCCGGCCGGCAAAGTCGCTTCCACGCCGGACGAGGCCGTCGAGGCCGCCAAATCCCTCGGCAACGGTCCCTGGATGGTCAAGGCCCAGATCCACGCGGGCGGTCGCGGCAAGGCCGGCGGCGTCAAGTTCTGCAAGACCACCGATGACGTTCGCGCCATCGCCCAGAAGCTGCTGGGCACGAAGATGGCCACCTACCAGACCGCCGGCGTCGAACTGCCGATCAACCTGGTGCTGGTGACCACGGCCGGCGAGATCGTCAAGGAACTGTACCTGTCGGTGCTGGTGGACCGCGGCACCCGGACCATCACCTACATCGCCTCGTCCGAGGGCGGCGTGGAGATCGAGCAGGTCGCGGCCGAGACCCCGGAGAAGATCCACACCGTGAACGTGGACTTCGTCGAGGGCGTGCAGGGCTACCATGGCCGCGACATCGGCTTCAAGCTGGGCCTCACCGCCAAGCAGGCAGGCCAGTTCGCCAGCATCATGGTCAACCTGTACCGCATCTTCAACGAGAAGGACCTGGCGCTGGTCGAGATCAACCCGCTGGCGATCCTGGACGACGGCAACCTGTATGCGCTGGACGGCAAGTTCAACAGCGACGACAACGCCAACTACCGGCAGAAGGCGCTGGTCGCGATGCGCGACAAGAGCCAGGAAGACGAGACCGAAGTCACGGCCTCGGAGCTGGACATCAACTACGTCACCATGGACGGCAACATCGGCTGCATGGTCAACGGCGCCGGCCTGGCCATGGCCACCATGGACGTGATCAAGCTCAACGGCGGCGAGCCGGCGAACTTCCTCGACGTGGGCGGCGGCGCCAACAAGCAGCGCGTCATCGAGGCGTTCAAGCTGATCCTGTCCTCGGACAAGGTCGAAGGCATCTTCGTCAACATCTTCGGCGGCATCGTCCGCTGCGACATGATCGCCGAGGGCATCATCGCCGCGGTCAAGGAAGTGGGCGTCAAGGTCCCGGTCGTGGTGCGCCTGGAAGGCACCAACGTGGAAGAGGGCAAGCAGCTGTTGCGCGACAGCGGCATGGCCATCATCCCGGCCGACGACATCAACGACGGCGCGAAGAAGGTCGTCGCCGCGGTCAAGGCCGCCTAACCCACGTCACCGAACCAGGAATTCCCCATGAGCGTTTTGATCAACAAGAACACGAAGGTGATCGTGCAGGGCTTCACCGGCCAGCAGGGCACCTTCCACGCCACCCAGATGATCGAGTACGGCACCCGGGTCGTGGGCGGCGTGACTCCCGGCAAGGGCGGCACCACCCACATCGACCTGCCGGTGTTCAACACCGTTGCCGATGCCGTGCAGAGCACCGGGGCGGACGCCTCGGTCATCTACGTGCCGCCGCCGTTCGCGGCCGACGCGATCCTCGAGGCTGCGGCGGCCGGCATCAAGGTCATCGTGGCCATCACCGAGGGCATCCCGGTGCTGGACATGTTGCGCGTCAAGAACGTGCTGACCCGCACCCATCCGGATACCGTGCTGATCGGGCCGAACTGCCCCGGCGTGATCACCCCCGGCGAGTGCAAGATCGGCATCATGCCGGGCCACATCCACAAGCCCGGCAAGATCGGCATCGTGTCGCGTTCCGGCACGCTGACCTATGAAGCGGTCAAGCAGACCACCGAAGTCGGCCTCGGCCAGTCCACCTGCATCGGCATCGGCGGCGATCCGATCAACGGCCTGAACTTCGTCGACTGCCTGAAGCTGTTCAACGAAGACCCGCAGACCGAAGGCATCATCATGGTCGGCGAAATCGGCGGCGACGCCGAGGAAGCCGGCGCCGAGTACATCGCCAGGCACGTGAAGAAACCGGTGGTCGGCTTCATCGCCGGCGCTTCGGCCCCGGCCGGCAAGCGCATGGGGCACGCGGGCGCGATCGCCTCCGGCGGCAAGGGCACCGCCGAAGGCAAGTTCGCGGCGATGGAAGCCGCGGGCGTCAAGACCGTCCGTTCGCCGGGCGACCTGGGCGCGGCGATTGCCGAACTGGTGAAATAAGCCGCGCGCGGGCCTGGCCCGCCGATGGAAAATCGAGCCCCGCCGGCCCCGTGCCGGCGGGGCTTTTTCGTGGCGGCGCGCGGATGGGAACGGAACGGCCGCGCTCCTGCATGGCGTATCCTTGGAGTTTCGATTGCCCAACCGCAGGTCGCCCATGTCTTCGCTCCGCATTGCACTGGCCCAGTTCGACTTTCCGGTGGGCGCCGTCCGTGCCAATGCCGCGCGCATCGCGGAAATGATCGCCGAGGCGCGCGACGAGTACGGCGCCGACATCGTGCTGTTCCCGGAACTGGCGGTCAGCGGCTATCCGCCGGAGGACCTGCTGATGCGGCCCTCGTTCCTGGCCGGCTGCGAAGCGGCGCTGCGCGAGGTGGCCAAGGCCGCGGACGGCATCGTCGCGGTGGTCGGCTGGCCGGAATCGGTCGGCAGCATCCTCTACAACTCCGCCAGCGTGCTGCGCGAAGGCAAGGTCGAGACCACCTACCGCAAGCGTGAACTTCCGAACTACAACGTTTTCGACGAACGCCGCTACTTCCACGTGGATCCGGATGGCGGCTCGTGCGTGTTCGATGTGGATGGCGTTCCGGTGGGTTTGGTGATCTGCGAGGACCTGTGGTTTCCCGAGCCGCTGCACGACACCGCCGCAAACGGCGCGCAACTGGTGCTGGTGCCGAACGCGTCGCCGTTCGAGCGCGGCAAGCATGCCCAGCGCGACGCGCTGCTGGCCGAGCGCGCGCGTACCGAGGGCGTGGCGCTGGCCTACCTCAACGCGGTGGGCGGGCAGGATGCGCTGGTGTTCGACGGTTCCTCGGTGGTGGCCGATGCCGATGGCAGCGTGCATCCGGCGGCGGCGGCGTTCACCGACCAGTGGCTGGTGGTGGACTACGACGCGGAAGCGCGGCGATTCAGCCCGGTGCGCTGGATGGATGACGGCGACGAGAGCATGGATGCGCTGGCCTGGCGCGCGGTGACCCGGGGCATCAGGGACTATTGCGGCAAGAATGGCTTTGCCAAGGCGTGGATAGGGCTGTCCGGCGGTTTGGATTCGTCGGTGGTGCTGGCATTGGCGGTGGATGCGCTGGGCGCGGACAACGTGACCGCGGTACGCCTGCCTTCGCGCTACACGGCGGGCCTCAGCAACGATCTTGCCGCCGAGCAGTGCGAGGCGCTGGGCGTGCGCATGCTGACGCTGCCCATCGAGACGCCTTACCAGGGTTTCCTGGACGCTCTGGCGGAGGCGTTCGCCGGCCAGGCGTCCGACGTCACCGAGGAAAACCTGCAGTCGCGCACGCGTGGCGCGCTGATGATGGCCTTGAGCAACAAGTTCGGCGGGCTGCTGCTGACCACCGGCAACAAGAGCGAATACGCAGTGGGCTACGCCACCATCTATGGCGACATGTGCGGCGGTTACGCGCCCATCAAGGACCTGTACAAGACCGAGGTGTACGGGTTGGCGAAGTGGCGCAACACGGTGGGCGGCGCGCCGGTGATCCCGACCGGCGTGATCGAGCGTCCGCCTTCGGCGGAGTTGCGCGAGAACCAGACCGACCAGGATTCGTTGCCGCCCTACGACGTGCTGGATGCCATCCTGTTCCGGCACATCGACCTGGAGCAGTCGCGGGACGAGGTGGTGGCGGCGGGTTTCGATGCCGCCGTCGTGGACCGCGTGCTGAAGCTGGTGCGCACCAGCGAGTGGAAGCGCCACCAGGCGGCCCCGGGGCCGAAGGTTTCGCGCCGCGCCTTCGGCCGCGAACGGCGCTACCCGATCAGCAATGGATACACGGATTGATGCATGAAGGTCGCCTCGACCATCCCGGGCGTCAATTGCTGCGTCAATCCTTATTCCCGCCTGATGTTCAACTACACGCGCGGCGACAACGATTACACCGGCGACAGCACCAACCAGTACGCCATTCGCACGCAGTGGAATTACTGACGCGTTCCGCGCAGCAGTTCTGGCGATCACGACGCCCCGGTCCAAGCCGGGGCATTCGTGTGTTCCACGCATGATTGACGGCGCTTGTCCGGCAATATTTGCCTTTGTCACCAAAAGACCGGAATCCGGGCTGCCTTCGGCAAGTGCGATTCCATCATTTTCAATGCCGCTTCCCGGGTGCCGGACGGGATGGAACGGAACAGCCAAAGCATTCGCCGTTCCAGGGGATCGAATACCAGGTCGGCATCCACGGCGGGAATCTCGTCGAGATCCTGCCGGTAGGTCATCTGCCCGCGCCCGGTGGACAGCCATTCATGGGACACCTGGGTGGCCACGGCGATCTTTCCGAGCCGGAAGGTGCAGGGATGGATATTGCCTGCCCGTTCCCAGTTGGCGACGGCGGAACGGCTGACACCCAGTCGCTTTGCCAATTCGGCCTGCGTAAGGCCTGCTGTCAACCTTGCCTTGCGAATGCGGATATTCAGCATCATGCCGTCGCGCTCCTTGCTGCACGGATCGATCGTACACAAGCGCGTCCGGCATGTCAGCGATATTGACGTCAACTTGTCCACTATCGCTGACGTCTTGGGGTAACTCATTGAGTCACAAGGTCTCACATTTGCAGATGTCAGCAAGACTGACGCGCCATGCAGTAAATGTGAGTTGCGGGTGATCCGTATATTTGCAAGGGTTGGCTCGCCGGACAAGTCTGGCAACACAGATTGCGGCGTGGGGTTGCCGTCGGACTCAGAGGATGAGCTATGTCGAGTTGCGTTATTCGGGTCCCGGATCGCGATGGGAGCAGTCCTGATTGGCAGGTTCAAGGTGAGCACATCCAGGTTTCGTGGATGAGAAAGATCACTGCCATATTCCTCGCGATGGCAGTTTTTTCAATGGCGCTGTTACTGCCAAGTGAAGCACACGCCATGAACTTGGTGTGCTGGTACGAATATCCGGATGGGACCTCAGTTCCTCTGAATTTAAACGTGGGTGAGCCTGAGCCCACCCCGCTCCCTGCTGTGAAAGCCATGCTTGGCGTGGAGCGTTGCTTCGATCTGGATTCATTGAGAGGAAACGATGGCGTCAGTCCCCCGCCCGACCTTCCCATAGAGAGTGGTTCTGGAACGACGGATAAAACGGTTTCCGAGGAGGTGGGAGAGGAGATCGACCCCTGTAAGAACGCCACCCAAGTCACCACGCGGCCCACCATCATTGCCACCGGCAACAAGATCAAGCCCGAGTTCGATTTTTCGGCAGGCCAGGGCCGGTTATCCATCGGGGTGATCAGGCTATACGACAAGTCATTGGCAAAGCCTGGAATTTTTGGCCCACGTTGGTCTTCCAATCTCGATTACAGCCTTACCTTCTGGTATGGCGACGGCCCGGGTCGCATCAAATGCACTGCAAACCTTGGAGCAAGCACGGCATGCTCCCCCGGCAGCCAAGCACTGACGGCCATCTATGCATATCGCTCAGGCGGATATGCGACCCAATTCAGAAAGGATGCTTCAGGTGCGTGGAAAGACAATCTTGGCAACACGATGGTGCAAAGCGGGGTGAACTGGAAGTTCGTGGGCCTGGATGGTTCGGAAGATATCTATGACGGCCAAGGACGGCCGCTGACGATCAAGGATGAAAGGGGTATTGGCAACACGTACACCTACACCAATAACCAGCTGACTCAGATTGCCCACACGACAGGGAGAGTGTTGAAGCTGCTCTGGTCTGGTGGCAAGGTGTCCAGGATTACCGATCCAGCCGGAAAGCACTATACGTATGCCTACAGCAGCGCTGGCTACCTTTCCTCTGTCACTTATCCGGATTCGTTGGGTGTTCGCGGTTATCTTTACGAAGATGCCGCCCAGCCTGGCGGCCTTACAGGCATCACGATCAATGGCGTCCGTTATAGCAAGTATGTCTACTATGCGGATGGCCGGGTAAAGAGTTCGGGCCTTGGGGTGAACGGCGATATCGACAGAAGCTCGTTCGTGTATGGAGCGGACCATGTAAATGTCACCAATGCCCTGGGACAGACGACACGCTATGAAATAGGCCAGATTGATGGAAAAAAATACATCATCGGCGTGGAACGCCCGAGCAGCCTGCCAACTTGCCCGGCGGGTGGGAAATACACGGCTTATCTCGCCAGCGGCCACATTGATTACCAATACGATGCGCTCGGGGTGAAGACCCGCTACGACTACGATACCCTCGACCGCTTGGTGCAGAAGGTCACCGGCATCGGCCCCAACGGGGAGACCAACCAGCAGCAGATCACCCAGTATGTCTGGGATCCGGCACGGCGTGACCGCTTGCTGGCGATCAAGACTTTCGGAACCTCCACCAGTCAGAAGATTGCCGAGACAACCTACGCCTATTATCCCGATACCGACCCGAGGAAGCGGCTCTTGAGCGCGGTGACAGTGAAGAACCTGAGTTCCCACGGCGTGACCAATAGCACACGGGTGACAGAGTACAGCTACACCCTCCGAGCCAATGGCCTGATCCAGGCCATGATTGTCAACGGCCCCACCGCCGGCACAGCGGATCAAATAACCTATCAGTACGATACGGCAGGCAATCTCCTGTTGGTATCAAATTCGCTTGCGCACAACACGACCTACGGAAATTTCAATGCGATGGGCCTCCCGGGCCGGATCACCGGTCCTAACGGCGACAGCGTGGACTACACCTACAATGCGCGCGGTCGCGTGACCCGCGAGCGCACCTATCTTGACGGTGGCAGCCAGGACTACCTGTATGCCTATGATGCGGCGGGCAACCTGAGCCAGCAGACCCATCCGGACGGACAGATCGTGACCTATTCGTATTTTGCCCGTCAGCCGGAGTGGTTGGCGACGGTGGAAATGAAGGATACGCCCTTGTTTCAGGGCGAGGCTCGACAACTGATCACCTTCGGGCGCAATTTGCTCGGCCAGGTCACCGGGATTACCCAATACAGGGGGGATTTGTTGCCCGCTCCGCAGGATTGGAGCCAGTGCAATCCCATGTGCCCTCCTATCGGGCCGGATGATCCCATGCCGATGGAGTGGCAGTACCTGTCGACCTACCAGGAGTTCCGTGACTACGATGCAGGCGGCTTCCTGAAGGCGATACGCGGCAGCAATGGTCAAAACGTGCAGTACACCTACAATGCCAACGGCGATGTCGCAACCATCAAGGATGCCCTGAACCGAACGACGACGTTCAGCTATGACCGGTTGAGAAACATCGTCCAGACGAAGGATCCCCTCGGCAACTTCACCAAATACCAATACGACCGTATCGGGCGCATCACCAAGATCACCGATCCAGCGGGCAAGGCGACCAGCTATGTTCTGGATGGGTTCGGACAGCTGTGGGCGCAATCGAGCCCGGATACGGGCACGACGTCGTTCGAATACAACACGGGTGGCCAACGCACAAAGATGACGCGCGCCAATGGCGTCGTTACCACCTATCTGTACGACGGTTTGGGCCGGACCGTGTCAGCCACGGCCGGGGGAGAGACGCAAACATTCACGTATGACAACTGCCTCAACGGCAAGACGCGTCTCTGCAAGATCGCCGATCCGAGCGGGGAGCTGACCTATACCTACAGTCCGCAGGGGCGGGTACTGACTCAGGGACAGAAGATCGGCGCAAGTCCAGTCAATTTCAATCAGTCCTACACTTACGACACCATGGGCCGTCTGACCGGCATTGGCTACCCGGGCGGCGTGAGTGTCGGTTACGGATACAACAATGGCAGGGTCAGGGCCATGACCGTCAAGATCGGCAGCACCACCCACAACGTCGCCACGCGAATCCTTTACCAGCCATTCGGTCCCGCGTCATCCTGGGACTACGGCAACGGCCTGGCCCGCAATGTGAATTACGACATGGATGGCCGGGTCATGTCGGTCCAGACATGGAATGGGGGCAGCTTCGTGCAACGTCTCGGGTACGAATACACCATCGCCAATGAAATCAGCAAGATCACGAATCACGTCAACAGCAACCTGACCCAGACCTACGGTTACGACGTGCTCTCACGGCTGACCACGGTGACGGCCAGCGGGGCGAACCAGAGCCTGGCGTGGGACGCCAACGGCAACCGGACCAGCCACACCTGGGGCGGGCAGACGGACCTTTACTCAACCGCCACAGCCAACAATCGGTTGACCGCCATCACGGGCCCGCGTGCAACCACGTATACCCACGATGCGAACGGCAACACCTTGAGCGGTGAGGGGGCGACCTACACCTACAGCCCGTTCAACCGGCTGAACAAGGCGGTCAAGGGCGGCGTGACCACGAACTACTGGATCAACGCGCTGGGCCAGCGGGTGCGCAAGGACCGGGGAACCACGGCCACGACGATGGGCTACCTGTATGGCCCAAGCGGACAGGTGGAGGTGGAGTACAACTGGGGAACGAGCGGTTGGACGCACTACGTGCGCCTGCCGGGCGGGGAGCCGCTGGCGCTGGTGCGCGGAGGGCAGATCAGCTACATCCACACCGACCACCTGGGCCGGCCGGAGGTCGTGACCAACACGGCCAAGGCGGTGGTATGGCGGGCGAGCAACCATGCGTTCGACCGCACCGTCACCCTCGACAGCATTGGCGGGCTGAACCTGGGGTTCCCGGGACAGTATTACGACAGCGAGACCAATCTTTGGTACAACCACCACCGGACGTACAACCCGAGGACGGGGCGGTATCTGGAGAGTGATCCGATCGGGTTGGCCGGTGGACTCAATACTTATGCCTATGTGAGTGGGAATCCGGTAACGAAGGTAGACCCAAATGCGCATGCGGAAGTTTGTTATCGAGCCCTATCTGGTGATCCGGGTGGAATAGGCTTCGCTTTGGATCGTTTGGCTTCTCGTGCACTTGGGGGTTCCAGTTCACCAGGGGAAAAAACAAATACACGGGTGGCTCATCAACATATCTTTTATGAAGATGGAAGCAATAGTGGCTACGGTCCGAATGGAATCTTTTCTGAGAGAGATAAGTCTGGATACACAGAATGTAAGTCTGGATATGATGACGAAAAATTAAAGAAAGCGGAAAAAGAAGTGCAGAGATCAGGCGACTTTAGTGGGGGTGAATATAGTCTCATGGGCCATAATTGCCAGACTTACGTTGATCGCGTGATCAAAAGAGTGCTGGAAAAATAGTTGGTTTACCTCGCTCGGATGGAATTAATGATGAAGAAAGCACTTTGTTTTTGTGTGATCGCATCCTTGATACTGGCAGCTTGTCATAGAGGTGGTGAATATAAGACTTTTTCTCAAAATCAACTAACCACTAAGATTTACGCAAAATGCCCGCCTCGTGTAGTTGAGGTGGGTTTGCATATGCAAGAGTCAGTACCAGACAAATATAATAATAGCCCAATTAACCTGTTGCCGTTTAAGTCTTCCATCAGAATTTATGATTCGTCTGGGAGGCATTTGCTAAGGCATACAGAAAGCGATGCGCCAATTGTTTACTGGATGTCGGATGAGAAACATGGCTGGGTGGAATATATTGGGATACAGGAAATTATTCTGCCTCGAACAATAATCTGTAAGGACTATATTTTTGAAATTGAGCATGAGGATTTTCCTGATTGGATGATAAACTCATCATTAGATCCAATAGTTTATGCAAGAAAATCAAGGCGGCCTTGAATGAAATAGATGGGGGAAAGTGACGCCATCGTATGCAAGCTAAAGGGGCGGAAGGAATTAATCGGCGCAAGTCCAGTCAATTTCAATCAGTCCTACACTTACGACACCATGGGCCGTCTGACCGGCATTGGCTACCCGGGCGGCGTGAGTGTCGGTTACGGATACAACAATGGCAGGGTCAGGGCCATGACCGTCAAGATCGGCAGCACCACCCACAACGTCGCCACGCGAATCCTTTACCAGCCATTCGGTCCCGCGTCATCCTGGGACTACGGCAACGGCCTGGCCCGCAATGTGAATTACGACATGGATGGCCGGGTCATGTCGGTCCAGACATGGAATGGGGGCAGCTTCGTGCAACGTCTCGGGTACGAATACACCATCGCCAATGAAATCAGCAAGATCACGAATCACGTCAACAGCAACCTGACCCAGACCTACGGTTACGACGTGCTCTCACGGCTGACCACGGTGACGGCCAGCGGGGCGAACCAGAGCCTGGCGTGGGACGCCAACGGCAACCGGACCAGCCACACCTGGGGCGGGCAGACGGACCTTTACTCAACCGCCACAGCCAACAATCGGTTGACCGCCATCACGGGCCCGCGTGCAACCACGTATACCCACGATGCGAACGGCAACACCTTGAGCGGTGAGGGGGCGACCTACACCTACAGCCCGTTCAACCGGCTGAACAAGGCGGTCAAGGGCGGCGTGACCACGAACTACTGGATCAACGCGCTGGGCCAGCGGGTGCGCAAGGACCGGGGAACCACGGCCACGACGATGGGCTACCTGTATGGCCCAAGCGGACAGGTGGAGGTGGAGTACAACTGGGGAACGAGCGGTTGGACGCACTACGTGCGCCTGCCGGGCGGGGAGCCGCTGGCGCTGGTGCGCGGAGGGCAGATCAGCTACATCCACACCGACCACCTGGGCCGGCCGGAGGTCGTGACCAACACGGCCAAGGCGGTGGTATGGCGGGCGAGCAACCATGCGTTCGACCGCACCGTCACCCTCGACAGCATTGGCGGGCTGAACCTGGGGTTCCCGGGACAGTATTACGACAGCGAGACCAATCTTTGGTACAACCGTTTCCGGACCTACAACCCGAGGACCGGAAGGTACTTGGAGAGTGATCCGATCGGGTTGGCCGGTGGACTCAATACTTATGCCTATGTCGGGGGGAATCCTGTTTCGTTCATTGATCCGTTAGGGCTTAAACCTGGTGATTGCTATGCAACAGTAGCTGAAGCTGGCGCTAACGCCGTTAACGATATCAATTACAAATCAATTAAAGACAATGTTGAGTATGCCGGTCGAATCTATAGCAATCCAAACGGTACTTACTCCTATACAGCACCAAACAGAGGCTCGGTAGGGGCATCAAATGCGGGGCCAATGCAATCAAACACTATTGGCGATTACCATACACATGGCGGCAAAGACCCAACGTATGACAGTGAGGTTTTTTCATATCTGCCAGGCGAGGACTTGGATGCCATCAGACAAGATGCAATTGGAAGGCCGGGCTATATAGGTGTCTTAGGCACACCAAGCGGTGTGATTAAGGCATTCGATCCGGCCACAGGAAGGAAATGGAATCTTCCTTATCCGCAGTCAAATAACGGCGATGCATGCAGTTGTAAGTAGGTTGGAGCCCACATGTCACGATTAGCATTTACACTTGGAGCAGCGCTTTTTTCGCTGTTGACGCTTGGCGAATATGCACATGCGCAGGAGACGACCAGATCAATGAAAGAGGTAAATACTCTGGACGCTTTTTCTGCCGCATATACTGATTTTAAGCGGCATATCGCCAAGACCACGAAAGGTGGTACGGAGTTAGATAACTTTCTATCTGATATAACAAATTACAAGATAACAATATACCTAGAAGATGGTAACTATGTTGTAAGATTTACTCCGCTACCACATAACGGCGTTGTTTTGCGTGGTGGCGGAGCCAACTATGAAATCGACGCAAAAACCGCGACTGTTATGAAGTTCGCACCAAGCCGATAGCCCGGGAAAAGGGGTCAGGTTCTGAGGTTTCCCCACGTTTTCACGTCACCAGCGCCATGTTCTGACCGGCTTCGGGCGAGAGTTGGTGTAGCGCATCAAGCAGGGCGTGGACAGGTCGCTGCAACCATCTTCGTCTCAAGGCTTCCTGACCCAGTCGAACCAGACAATACAGCCTTCGCGAAGTCGGATAGGGATTGAGTTTGTCCTGCGCATCGATCGCTTCGGCAGCCATGCCCGCCAGCCATGACACGAACATGGCCAGCGCATGCAGCAACAGCAACACCTCGATCCGCTCGCGCTTGCGGGTAAGGCTGTCCTCGAAGGCCTGACCGTAGCGATGCGACTTCAGGTCCCGGAACCCCAGCTCAATCTGCATCCGCCGACGATAGATCGCCACCACCTGTCCGGCACTGACCTGAGCCATGCCCGGGCAGGCCATCAGCAGCCAGGGTTCGGCTTCCCGGCCCGCATGCTGTCGGCTTTGCTTGCCGCGCCGGCGCGTTCCCTTGAGCGTGGCATGCTGCCGCCCTTTGGGGTTGGACGCATATAGCACCAGACGCGCCTGGATTGACTGATTGCGCACCACATCGAACACGCCCAGTTCCCGTGGTTGGGTGGCAATCGCCAGAACGTACAGGGCGCGACAAGGCACCCATTGGTCGGCCAGGTCAGGGACCTCGACGGGCTTGACGTGGGTGCGGTGACGCAGGCGGGTGATCCAGTGCCACCCCAAGGCTTCCACCGTTCTGCACCGTAAGCTCCCCCAGTAGGTAGACACCACGGAAGTAGAGCTTTCTGGCACATTCT
>CAZLSG010000032.1:0-30286 GCA_964562135.1 uncultured Pseudoxanthomonas sp.
CTCGTCGCCTACAAGCGCGTGGTGGACTTCAACGTCCGCATCCAGGTCAAGCCGGACGGGTCCGGCGTGGTCACCGAAGGCGTGAAGCTCTCGCCCAACCCCTTCGACGAAATCGCGCTGGAAGAAGCCCTGCGCCTGCGCGACAAGGGCATCGCCACCGAAGTGGTGGTGGCCACCATTGCTCCTGCCGATGCCCAGCCACATCTGCGCAACGGCCTGGCCATGGGTGCCAACCGCGCCATCCACGTGGTCACTGACCAGGCCATCCAGCCCCTGACCGCCGCCCGTACCCTGCTGAAACTGGTCGAAAAGGAGCAGCCGGACCTGGTGATCCTGGGCAAGCAGGCCATCGACGACGACGCCAACCAGACCGGCCAGATGCTGGCCACCCTGTGGGGCCGACCGCAGGCCACTTTCGCCTCGAAGCTGGACATCGCCGATGGCAAGGCCACCGTGGTGCGCGAAGTCGATGCCGGGTTGGAGACGCTGGAAGTGGACCTGCCGGCCGTGGTCACCACCGACCTGCGCCTGAACGAGCCGCGCTTCATCAAGCTGCCGGACATCATGAAGGCCAAGAGCAAGCCGCTGGAGACGCTGCAACTGGCCGACCTGGGCGTTGATGCCGCCAATACGCTCAAGACCACCCAATACGCGCCGCCCGCCAAGCGCAGCAAGGGCGTGATGGTGAAGGACGCGGCCGAACTGGTTGCCGCGCTGAAAACCAAGGGCCTGCTGTAACCCGTCTCCGTAGGAGCGGCCTTGGCCGCGACTTGGCTTCACCGGTAAAGGCTTCATCGCGGCCAAGGCCGCTCCTACAAAAGCACAATCGATTCACAAGGAGTCCCCGATGTCCAAAGTTCTTGTCATCGCCGAACACCTGGGCGGCAAGCTCAATGCGTCCACCGCCAAGACCGTCAGTGCCGCCGCGGCACTGAATCCGGAAGCCATCGACGTAGCCGTACTGGCCGCGGACCCGACCACTGTTGCCGCCGAGGCTGCGCAGATCGCGGGCGTCCGCAAAGTCCTCGCCGTGGCCAATGCCGCCAACGCGAACGCCATCGCCCAGGTGCTGGCGCCGCAGATCGCCAGGCTGTCCGAAGGCTACAGCCACGTCTTCCTGCCCAGCACCACCTTCGGCAAGGACACGGCTCCCTGCGTGGCCGCCCTGCTGGGGGTGAACCAGGTCTCCGACCTGATGGCCGTGGACGGCACGCACACGTTCAAGCGCCCGATCTATGCCGGCAATGCCATCACCACGGTCGAGGCCCCGGCCGACCAGACCGTGGTCGCCACCGTGCGCACCGCTTCCTGGCCGGAAGCCGCCAGCGGTGGCAGCGCCTCCGTCGAATCCGCCAGCGTCGATGCCGCCCTGCCAACGCACACCCGCTTCGTCGGCCTGGCCGCCGGCAAGTCCGACCGCCCGGACCTGCAAAGCGCCAGGCGCGTGGTCTCCGGTGGCCGCGGCGTCGGCTCGGAAGAGAACTTCAAGGTCATCTACCAGCTCGCGGACAAGCTGGGCGCCGCCGTCGGCGCCTCGCGCGCGGCGGTGGATGCCGGCTACGTGCCCAACGAGCTGCAGGTGGGCCAGACCGGCAAGATCATTGCCCCCGAGCTGTACGTGGCCGTGGGCATCTCCGGCGCCATCCAGCACCTGACCGGAATCAAGGACGCCGGCACCATCGTGGCCATCAACAAGGACGGCGAGGCGCCGATCTTCGAGATCGCCGACATCGGACTGGTGGGGGATCTGTTCGCCCTGCTACCGGAACTGGAGTCGGCACTCGGCTGATGCGCGCCTTCAGGCGAAGGGAACCATGGCCCGCCGCGTGATGCTAGTCTTCGGCACCCGGCCGGAGGCCATCAAGATGGCCCCGGTCGTGTCGGCGCTGCGCACGCGGCCGGGTCTGGAAGTCCAGATCGCCGTGACCGCACAGCACCGGCACATGCTCGACCAAGTGCTGGAGCTGTTCGGCATCATGCCGGACGAGGACCTAGACGTGATGGCGCCGTCGCAGACCTTGCCGGACCTGTTTGCGCGCATCCTCGGCGGCATGAGCGAAGTACTCGCGCGGCGGCGGCCGCACATGGTGTTGGTTCATGGCGATACCAGCACCACGCTGGCCACGGCCCTGGCCGCGTTCTACGCTCGGATCCCGGTCGCGCACGTGGAAGCCGGCCTGCGCACCGGCGACATGGCCGCGCCGTGGCCGGAGGAGGCCAACCGCCGCCTCACCGCACCGCTAGCCTCGCTGCACTTCGCCCCCACCGTACGCGCACGCGCGAATCTGCTCGCTGAAGGGATCGCCGCCGAGCGGGTGCATGTTACCGGCAACACCGTGGTCGACGCGCTACTGGAAGTAACCTCGCAGATCGACGCAGATCCGGCATTGCGGGCCGCGCTCGACGCACGGCTGCCGTCGCTCGATCTGGAACGTCGCATCGTGCTGGTCACCGGCCACCGACGCGAGAACTTCGGCTCGGGGATGGAGGACATCTGCGGCGCACTGACGGACATCGCCGACGCGCGCGACGTGCAGGTGGTCTACCCGGTGCATCTGAACCCGAATGTGCAGGAACCGGTGAAACGCCTGCTCGGCACGCACCCTCGGGTGCACCTGATCGAACCACTGGACTACCTGCCGTTCGTCCGCCTGATGGGCCGGGCTCACGTGATCCTCACCGATTCGGGCGGCATCCAGGAGGAGGCGCCCTCGCTGGGCAAGCCGGTGCTGGTGATGCGCGATACCACCGAGCGTCCGGAGGCGGTCGATGCGGGAACGGTCCGGCTGGTAGGCACGGACCGCGACAGGATCGTCAGGGAAGCCCTGCGCCTGCTCGACGCGGATCCAGAAACCCATGCGGCGATGGCGCGGGCGCACAATCCCTATGGCGACGGCCGCGCCGCGGTCCGGATCGCTGAAGCGGTCGAGGCCTGGATCGCCACGCCCGCCGGTTGACGCCGACCCGAACGCCACCTGTACGCAGACTGCGCCGCAAGCGCCCCGCACACGGCACATGTGCAAGAATCGGCTCCCTTTTCTCCTATCCAGATCACCCCGGAGCCGTTCGATGAAAGCCAGCATCCATCTTGCCGCCCTGCTGCTGGTCACCGTGTTCGCAGGCTGCTCCCGCGATGGCCAGTCCGGCACCGAGCCTGTCCAACCAGCCGCCGCCACGACCGCGGCCAAGCAACTGAAGAAGCCCGTGGCCAAGGACGTCACCCTCGACTTCGCCTACCATCTGCGCCGCGACCGCGTCGAAGAAGTGAGGCCCGACGTATTCCGGCGCCGGATATTGATGGAATACTTGGGTCTGGATCAGCAACAGGCCGCCGACGCCCTCACCGCCGACATGGCCGCCGCAGGCTATGAAACCACTTCCGAGCGCCTCGACGATGGCCGCATCCGCCTGGTCTTCCAGAAGGGCAAGCAGAGGATAAGAGCCTTGGTGCGTGATGGCGGGAAGCTGCAGAACCCCGAGGCCAAGGGCGCAATCCTGATCGACATCCCGGCCAAGGCACCCAAGCCCAAGGTGGACGCCACTGAGAAGCCTGCCGCTGGCAAGCCGGCGACGAGCTGACCACCAGCAGGCGGTGCCCACGGACGCAGTGCGCTCAGTGCCTGTCCCGTGGCCGCCGCCTTTCCCTGCGCAGCCCGTGCGACCCGCTCACCCCGCCTTCGCCCATGCCGTTCGTTCTCGGTACCTGATCTGGTGATCCCGCCACAGCATCGGCGATCGTGCTCGGCCGCGTGCGAATGCTGCGTCAATCCACGACCAGCACCATGCGCTGGAACAGCTCGGTCTTTCGCGAAGTAACCAAGACAGATTTCATGCGCCGGACATAGTCCAGGTGGCGGCTGGCGTCGCACGTCCACAGCTTCTTGCCAGTGATCATGAACGGAGCGATGCGCGGCGTGGACAGCAGGAACTCCATGATCGCCTGGGTGGTCCCGGGATGTCTGCGATTGAAGAAGTCGTCGAACACCAGAGCCGCGCCCGGACCGATCATCCGCCGCGTGACCTCGATGTCGCGCCTGACCACCTCATAGTCATGGCCGCCATCAATGTGCGCGATCCGCACCGATTCCGGCGGCACGATCTCCAGCAGCCGGTGGCCTTCGCGCGAAGTGTCCATGCGCACCGTCTTCAGCCGCGGGCCGCAACCGAAGCGCTCCACGTTGGCGCGCAGGATCACAGGGTCGTTGAAATAGGGATGGTCACGGTCGCGCAGGTCGAAGATGTCGACGGCATGCACGCATTCATCGGCGCGCAGCAAGTGGTGAAAGAGGATCGCGCCGCGCCCCTGCCAGACCCCGATCTCGACCAGGTCACCGCGGATGTCCATCGCCTTCTGCGCCGCATCCAGCGCCACGAAGCAGCGCGCCTCAGCCTGCGAGAGCCAGCCGTCGATCTGCCCCATCGCGCGGATGTATCCCTCCACCTTGCGGCAGCCGGTTCCGGATCCACCGGCACCTGCCTCCGGACGCCGCGCCTCGACCGCCACCGCGCTCATGCCGCACCCACCCGGACGACATGGTCCGCCGCCCGCACCCCGAGCCGTTCCAGCCGGCGCACATAGGCCGACGGCGTGCAGTTGGCGTAGGCATAGGCAAGTCCGCGCTCGCTCTGTGCGTGGAACAGCGCCCAGTCGGCATGGTATTGATGGATCAGCGCCTGCACGTGTTCCGGTTCGGCATAGATCGCCGCATCGCCGAACACGTCACGGAACTGCGACGGAAGCACCACCACTGCCCCCGCGAACATCGCTTCCATGATCACCCGGCCGAATGCCTCCACCCAGTCCTTGTGGTGGTAGTACACGAAGAAGTCGATGCCCTGCAGGAATTCCATCGGCGGGATCGCGTTGAAGGCATGTACGTCCCAACCAGCGGCATCCTCCGGCAGCAGCACGCCTGAAGCCATCACGTGCTCCACGCCACCGAGGATGCGGACCTTGACCGATCCGTCGGCCGGATAGACCTGGAGCAGCTTCCCGCGCGATTCCGGCCACTTCAGGAAGTGGTCCCGCGAATGGCGTCCGATTACCGGCAGCGTGCCGAGCGGTGCGCTGCGATGCTGCACGCGCCGCGGCTCCTCGGCCAGCACCGCAACCCAATCGATGTCGAGCAAACGACCACATGGCAGCTGTGGCCCGAGCATGGCGCGGATCGTCACCGACTGCGGCGACCATTCCGGCTCGGCGCCGAAGGCGGCACGGACATTGCGGCTCACCGCCTCCATCTCGTAGGAGTGGCGATCCTGATGCCGCTCCCAGGGTGGATGGTTGGCAACGATGACGGTGCGCTCGGCCCGAATCGCGGAAGCGGCCCCCGGCGCGTACTGGAAGCACGCCGGCCAGCGCACGACCAGCAGGCGTGCGCATGCCGGCGTGGTCAGCGCAAGCTCGGTGACCGCACCGCTGGTGACCAAGCGGGTCAGCGCCGGGATCGGCCCGCGCACGGCCAAGTGGGTGAACAGCACATTGCGAACCCGTACCAAGCCCACGCGCAGTCCCGCCGCAACCGCGATCGACATCTCATGCACCAGCGAATGCGCGTTGCCACCGGAGAAGCCGAGTTCGGACACATACACCACATCGAACGGCAGCTCGTCCTGCACAACCGGCAGGAACGATGCCGGTGCCGGGAACGGCCGCGCACCGCCTTCCGGTTCCAGGCGCGCAGTTGCCTGGCCTTCGGCGATGAGCTCATGCCATTCGCGGTAACGGACCCGATATATCTGCCGTTCGGGCGCCATGTAGCCACGCAGCATGTCCGAGCCGGACAGGCTGGTGGCAGCCTGCCGGCTGAAGCACAACGGCGCCTCACCCACCACCTTGACCTTCTGCGCGAAGACCAGTTCGAGGCGACGCAGGAACTCGGCGTCGCCCATCTTACGGACCGCATCCCAGCAACCCAGTCGCGCCACCACCGGCCGGCGCCGGAACATGAGACTGACCAGCGCCGGGTGAGCCAAGGCCCGTCCGGGGTGTCGATGCTGGATCTCCAGTTCCTCGCTGACGCGGACACAACGCGTCATGTTGGCGACGCGTTCCGGATGGGCGAGCAGATCCTCGACCTGGACTTCCAGCTTGCGCGGGTGCGACCAATCGTCGGCATCGTGGCAGGTGGCAAACTCGCCCTGCGCCGCCTCCAGTCCGATGTTGCGTGCGGTGTAGGTGCCGCGGTTCTTCGCACAGCGGATCAGGCGGACGCGCGGATCGGCGGCCACCCAGCGCTCGAGGGTGGCCAGATGGTGCCCGGGACTGCCATCGTCAACGATGATCAATTCCAGCCGTCGCCACGACTGGGCGAGCACCGAGCGGATCGCCACGTCGGCCGCATCGTCCGCACAATGCACCGGCATGATCACCGAAATCAGCGGCCCGGCATCGACCCGCGTAACAGGCTGGCAATGCAAGCGCTGGAACGCGCTGCCCGGCCCCGGATCCAGCGCCACAGGCTCCAAGCCGGCATCGCGGAACGGAAGGCCCAGCCAGTGCAACCAAGTATCCGGATTGGCGCCGGGGCACAGCGCGGGATTGACCAGGTTCGCCTGCACCAGACCGTGGTTGGGTGAGCCTGGCGGCGCCACGCGCAACGACCCGGCACAGCGTTCGGCCTCCTCGAAACGGCGTTCCTGCGCCAGCGCCAGCACCAGCCACTCGGCGTCCTGCGTGTCCAACATGTGGCGGCCGAAGCAGAGCCGGACCAGATGGAACAGGCTGATCGCGTTCAGGCGGTCCGATGCGAGTGCATCCTGCCGGTAGAGCACCCGTGCAAGTGCCAGCAGCGCATGGCAGTCATAGCCGGACACCACTCCGCGCACGACACGGCGCTTCACCGGCGAACGGAACGCCTCCAGCAGGACCTGGATCCCGTCGAATCCGAGCTCCCCGCGCGAAGCGGCATGAGCAAGAATGTCGCGGCCTTCGATTGAGCGGTCGAGCACGAGTTGCCGGACCAGTTCATCGAGCTTGCGGGCATTGGTCTTCGCGTAGAAGCGCCGGGCACCGAACTTGGCCAGAGCCGTCACCGCGAGCTTGCGCCTAGCCAGACCGGCCGGCAGTTTGCCGCCGCGGTGCCCTTCTCCGTCCTGGCGCCGCTTGATCTTCCCCTGGGCCGCTTGGATGCGGCTCGAAAGCTGCCGTACTGCCACGAGCACCAGGGTGACGAGCAACAGCTGCATCAGGACGAACGGAAGCACCACCGTCACGCCGGCACCGGACGCCAGCCATGCCCAGAGGGCGAGGATACCCGCCGTAGTCAGGACGACGCACTGCCGCCAGGTTGGCCGCCTCAGCTTGCGCAACATTTCTATCATGCCTTCCTCGCCGGTTCGGTGAAGGCCGCCGTGCACGCAATGGCGTGGCATTACGCGCGGCGGCTGGCCGCAATCCGTTTCTACAGGCGTCACGTTTCCGGTTCTTTTCGGATCCATGAAGGATTTGCTGCAATATGGCTGCATGGCCATCGGTGAACGCGGCCCGCGGCCCAAGAGTACGGCGCAGCATGCCCCCGGGATGCGTTTGCAACGTCGCTGACACCTTTGGCGGCACCGTGAGGCGCCAGTGCAGCCAGCCTGGACTCATCCCGCCTGCGAGGCTGGCAACGCGCGGGCGACCCGGTCACGTTCCGGCCGGTCTCGATACCGGCCCGGCAGCGCCTGCATTGGGCCGTAGGGCGGCTGGGTATAATGTGCCGTTTTTCTCATGGGAGGCCTGCTGTGTCCGTATCCATCCAGATCGATGACCGCGTCCGCGTCGCCAACGACGCCCCGTTCGTGCTGTTCGGCGGGCTCAACGTGCTCGAGGACCTGGACTCGACCCTGTCCGCGGCCGAGCACTACGTGCAGGTGACCGGCAGGCTGGGCATCCCCTTCGTGTTCAAGGCCTCCTACGACAAGGCCAACCGCTCCTCGATCCGCTCCTACCGCGGCGTGGGGCTGGAAGAAGGGCTGCGCATCTTCCAGGAAGTGAAAGCGCGCTTCAGCGTGCCGGTGATCACCGATGTGCACGAGCCGGCGCAGGCCGTCCCGGTGGCCGAGGTGGTGGACGTGCTGCAGATCCCGGCGTTCCTGGCCCGGCAGACCGACTTGGTCCACGCCATCGCCAGCACCGGGCGGGCCATCAACATCAAGAAGCCGCAGTTCCTCAGCCCGACCCAGATGAAGAACATCGCCGAGAAGATCCGCGAGGCTGGCAACGAGCGGATCATCCTGTGCGAGCGCGGGGCGCAGTTCGGCTACGACAACCTGGTGGTGGACATGCTCGGCTTCCGCGAAATGGTCGAGGCCACCGGCGGGCTGCCGGCGATCTTCGACGTGACCCACAGCCTGCAGCGCCGCGAGGCCGGGGCGGCGGCGTCCGGCGGGCGGCGCCGGCAGGTGGCCGAGCTGGCGCGCGCGGGCATGGCGGTGGGCCTGGCCGGCCTGTTCCTGGAAGCGCATCCGGACCCGGACAACGCGCGTTGCGACGGGCCCAGCGCACTGCCACTGGCGGCGCTGGAGCCGTTCCTAGCCCAAGTCAAGGCGATCGACGACCTGGTCAAGGGCTTCGCGCCCCTGCAGATCCAGTGAGCCATGTCCCACCTGTACCGAGGACCGATCCGACTCGTACTGTTTGATATCGACGCAGTCTTGACCGACGGCACGCTGTTTCTCGACGGGCAAGGCGAGCTGGTCAAGCCGTTCAATGTCCGTGACGGACTGGCGGTCGGGTTGCTGCGTGCCCATGGCATCCTCAGCGGCGTGCTGTCCGGCAAGGCCAGCGCGCCGTTGGATTACCGTATTCGCCAACTCGAGTTCGTCGTTGCCGTCACCGGCAGGCTCGAGAAGCGCGATGCGTATGCCACCCCAGGCCATGAGTCAGGCACCGACCGCGCAGCCGAGATCGCCCGCACGCTCGGCTGGTCCGATGCGGACACCATCTGCAACGTGCAGGGCGACGAGCCGCTGGTCCCGGAAGACATGCTGCGGGCCTTTGCCGGGTTCTGTGCCAGTCGCAAGCCGTTCTCCATGGCGACAATCTCCGTGCCGGTCGGTTCGGTGCGGGGGGGCCACGACCCCAACGTCGTGAAGTTCACGGTGGACGTGGCGGGTGACGCCACCACCTTTTCGCGCGCGCCGGCGCCGTTCAACCGCAACCAGCCCTCCGCGGAATGGCTGCCGGGAGATTACCTGCGCCACGTCGGTATCTACGTCTACCGCAATGACGTCCTGCAGCGGCTCACGCCCACCCCTGCGCGCTGGAGAAGGTCGAGAAACTCGAACAACTGCGTGCGCTGTGGCTGGGAATCCCCATCCACGTCATGCATTGGCACCAATCACCGCCCCACGGGGTTGACACGCCGGACGATGCAGCGCGCGTCGCGGCGATTTTCGCAGGAATGAAAGAATGAACGCCATTATCCGTCACACCATCGACTACTGCGCTTCGGCACTACGCGTCTTTGCCATCGAAGCCGAGGCTGTAGGCAATCTGGCCAAGCAGATCGACGGGGATTTCCCACGCGCGGTGGATCGGATCCTGCAGTCGTGCGGGCGCACTATCGTCTGCGGCATGGGCAAGTCGGGCATCATCGGCAAGAAGATCGCTGCCACCCTGGCCAGTACCGGCACTCCCAGTTTCTTCATGCATCCGGGCGAGGCCTACCACGGCGATTTGGGCATGGTCACATCCGATGACACGTTCATCGCCATTTCCTTTTCCGGCGAGACGGACGAGGTAATCAAGCTGCTGCCGTTCCTCAAGGACAACGGCAACTTCATCGTGGCCATTACCGGCAACCCAGAATCCACACTGGCGACGGCGGCGCACTGCCATCTCAATGTACAGGTCAACCAGGAAGCCTGCCCGCTGCGCCTGGCACCCACCTCCTCGACTACTGCCACCTTGGCCATGGGGGACGCACTGGCGGTAACACTGATGGAAGCCCGCGACTTCAAGCCCGAGAACTTCGCCCGTTTCCACCCGGGCGGCTCGCTGGGCCGCCGCCTTCTGAGCCGTGTCGAACATGAGATGGCCAAGGACAATCTTCCACTCGTCTCGACCAGCGCATCGGTCATGGAAGTCATTACCGCGATCACCCACTCCAGCCTGGGCTTGGCCATTGTCCAAAGCACCGGAGACTGGGCCATCATCACGGACGGCGATGTACGGCGGGCCATGGAGCGTTACGGCAAGGACGTCTTCAAGCAGCAGGCTTCGGACCTGATGTCGCGCAATCCAGTGCACGTACCGGTCGGAACTCGCGTGGAGGATGCGCTGCAACTGATGGAGCGGCGCCGGATCTCCGCGCTCCTCGTGTTCGACGGCAATAATCTCGTCGGTATCTTCAAGAAGTAATTGCCGGCACGGCGGGCATCTCATCGTTCCTGCCGCCTGACGTACAATCCATCAGAACGGGCCGACGGTGCCTGCTGGTTCCCCGGTTCTCCAGGACTGCTCCGCCAGCCGCTGCATGTCGCAATAGGTCGCGGTCATGGACTGCATTTGTTCTCTTGCCTTCGCGTTGAGCAAAGCGCGATGCATGCCGATGTTCCGGCTGGAAACCGCGGGATCGAGGTAGCTCTTGCCGGCATCGTCGACTACCCCGGCAAGCAGCCACTCGCGTACCTGCCCGCGGAAATCCGGATCCATAACGAAACGCTCGAACGGCACCTCACGCAGATTCTGCAACCCTGCCCCCTTCCCGGTCCGGTAGGCAACGTACCTGCGCAACCCACGGCCATACAGATCGGCCAGCAGCCGCGGCGTCCTCCAGTGGTTCTTGTCCTGACGCTTGCGGTCAACGTAGACGTCAAGCGGATCCCGGAAGACCACCACCGCCCTGTATGCCCTGAATATCTGCAACATCTCGGCTTCGCGGCCAAAAACCGCATTATTGAACAACACCGCCCTGCCGCCCTCTTGCTCCAGCAACATGCGGCAGAGGGACTCGGTGGTGTCCTTGAGCAGTTCATGGAATCCGCCCGGCACCGGTGCCTCCAGGAGGGCGAGGTAGCCCTTGAAGAATTCGTGGAACGGCCGCGTGTATAGCGGACCATGTCGCCGCACGTTGTTCGCGGCAGCCGCACAGCTCTTGTAATCGTTGTAGCCGACCCCCGACAGCCCTATCACGTGGAGGCAAAGCAGGTCCCACAGCCGCTGCCATGCCATCCGGCCAGTGGCCCGGACGGTCATCCATGAATCGCCGAGACCCGCATCCGCCTGGATGAAGGTGGCTTCGGTATCAGAATCCGCATTCAACAGCGTGGCGTTGCCCGCGCCCTGGAACTCGCTGAACTCCTCGGCACCACGGATGTCGTCGTAGACAGCACCCGAACCGGACCAGCCGAAGCCACAGACGAAGACCTTGGGCACGCCTATCTCCGCAACCTGCGGCGACTCCTCAAGCAGCTCCGGCGGCAGCTCGGAAGAACGTCCACGCAGCACCTCAATGACCTCGAGCATCGCACGGCAGTCATCCACCACGGCTCCGGCCCGTTCCACGTCGCCGTACCTGCCCTGAATCGCACGCTCCATGGCTGCCACAGCCAGCCTTCCGTCTTCCGACACCAAGGCGACGTGGGCGAGCATGGCCAGCGCATCGGGCTCCGCCGACATACGCTCGACCAGCCGCGCCAGATCCCCGTCGCCAAGAGCGGCGACAGCGATGCCCGGATCCGTGCGTGCGCTCGCATACAGCATGGCGACCGAATCAAGCGAGGACAGTTCGAGCTGGACAGCCGAGTCACGGTACAACCGTGCAGCCAGCTCCATCTTCCTGAAGGTGAAGCAGAGCCGCGCCAGCTTAAGGAGCGTGGTCGCAACGTCATCCTCCTGACCTGATTCCATCCGATGCAGTTCGTGCGACAGGCGTTTGAGGTCCGTTGGGGTACGATCAACGATGACCGACGGGAACTGCAACACCATGCGCCGCGCCTCGTCGGGTGACCGGGCGAAGGAGGCCAATGCCCTGCCCGCTTCAGCGTAATGACCATGGCATGCCAGCATCCCTGCCAGCCACACGGTATGTCCGGGCGGAAAACCGACCTCGCGCCGGGCCTGTTCCGCGAACCAGCGTACCCGAGCCATTTCGCCGGACGCGACCGCAACCTGCAGGTGATCGATCAGGCTATCGGAACCATAGGGCGTGAGGCGGTGGATCAGATGCCAGCAACCCACGGCGAGGTCCAGCAACCCCTTCTGCTCCAACTCCACCGCCAGCCGCCGGAGTATCGCCGTATCGAAAGGGCGGCCGGTCATAATCACCAGCTTGAAAATGAAGAACCGCGTGCGTGGACCACGCGCGTCGATCCATCTCCTGAAGTACTGCTTCAACGTGCTCACTTTCGGAAGGGGGAACCTGTCCCGGAATCCGGGACCCATGACAGCCGGCAAGGCTGCAGGCGATCCGGGCAATGGTAGCAAAGGTCCGGAAGTGCACCTACACATGACATGCATGGCGACAGGCGCGCACCCGGGGGAAGGCCGCCGCCCGGCCGCGCGATTTTATCAACTGCCGGCCGAAGATGCCTGGCGGATGCTTCTTGGCGTCTCTGGACACACTTGCTACGGCGCGTGAACATACGTCGACAGGGTTCTGCAAGCTAGGAAGACCAGATGGTTCGTACGACGAAGACTAGGGCGGCCGGTCCTGCCGGATGCAAGGCACCGGGGGTCAAGCTCGGCAAGAATGCCGCTCTTGAGTATGAGGCCCCCGTCAACCTGATCGGGTCGATCAAGATCAGTGGCCACGTGCGGATTGGTGCCTACACGTACGTCGTCGGCCCTTCAAGGATCGGCAACGTTCCCACTATCGGCAGGTATTGCAGCATCGCACCCGGCTTGAGTGCAGGTCCATCCGATCACCCGACCGGCTGGCTCAGCACGTCGCCGTTCCAGTACTCCGGAAAGAAGTTCGCATTTTCTGACTGGCATGAGGAGTTCGCGTTTACCTCCAGGACGAAGAAGAACGACCCAACGCGGGAACTGGGACCGGTAACCATCGGCAATGATGTCTGGATCGGAACCGGTGTCACTATCCTCAACGGCGCAAGCATCGGCGACGGCGCCATCGTGGCGGCGGGGTCGGTGGTCACGAAGCCGGTCCCTCCCTACGCCATCGTGGGGGGAATTCCGGCGAAGATGATCCGTATGAGGTTCTCCGAACCGGTCGTGGAGCGATTGCTGGACGTACAATGGTGGAGATTCGACGCGGCGGCACTTTCCGGACTTCCCTTCAGCAATCCGATGAAGGCAATCGACGTCCTGCTGTCCCGGATCGAAGCCGGCAGTATCGAACCGCGGCCGACCACGTTCCAGCGGCTGAAGTCGACATAGCAGACTCGCCCCCAGTTCCGTCCCTCGCCATAGTCCGGGCGACAAAGGCCACAACCTGCCACAGCCTGAAAATCATTCCAGACTGCTGTTGACGAATATCGCGTCCATGATTGAGGCACCGGGGCGCATCGCGCGCGCGCGCGTCACCCGCAATGCGTCGTAGAGATCGAAACCGTGGCCAGCCAGGAACCCGACCAGATCAGCGAATCGATATGAAGCCTTGTGGCGGCGCCTGATGCTGGTTTCGGCGACGATGTACTTGATGCTCGGAAGTATGCCCTCCGCTCCCTTGAGCACTTCGAGTTCCATGCCTTCGACATCGACCTTCAAGAGAACGTCGGGAGTCAGCCTGCCCCTATCCAATAGACTATCCAGCCGCCTCAGCGGGATATCGATCTCGACGAGCGCGATGTCTTTGAGCCCCTGTGTCATAAGCAACGAAGAAGTCGCCGGGCGGTCCGGGTAGTAGCGGATCCGCGCCGTCCCATCCGACGAACCGACGGCGCAAATGTGGACCTCACCACCGGCCAAGTGGTCCGAAACCAATTGCCTGCACGTTTCTTCGTACATGGGCAGGGCCTCCACCAACACCAGTCGGGCATCGGGGAACGCCCGGTACAGCGCCGGCGTCCCATCGAGCACGCCAACGTCGATGATCGTATTCACGTTTCCCAGCGCGCGCAGGAACGTGGGCGACCAGCCCGGAAGGATGACTTTGTTGTCCCGCAAGATCTTGCAGATTTCACCCTTGATCTCCTCCGAAAGAACCGGGGATTCAAGGTAGCTCGCCAATCTCGGTCTTCTGATCATCCGGCAGTCTCCACGGGGTCCGGCACATGCCGGAATGGATGCCTGCAGCGGCCATCCGGGAAGTACTCGACGCCAATCCGACCGGCCACCAGGCATGTCGACAACGCAGTCTGCACCCGGGCATCCGCTGCCCGGCGCGCCCCGGCTTCAGACCGCATTAGCTGTACCGGCGGAATCTATCATGAACTAAATCGGGCCCGTCAACGGAGGCCACCACGTCACCTGCACAGCCACCTTCGGGAAGTCAGCGCGGCAACTGTAAGGAGCAATCCAATGTCCCGCACTGGACTCTACGCCAGAACAGACGCACCCTCAAGATCCTGCTGCGGAAGATCAAACCTGAAGCGGCAGGGAGCACCCACCCGCCACGCCGAAGTCACCCATGACCATCTCAAGCAGAAGGCACCCCAAGGTTGGAACAGACGTGCATGCTTTCCGCGCCTATCTGGCGGCCTACCAGCTGCTGTCGGACCTGAAACGCACGCATTCGGGCCGCCGGATACACCTCCTTGAAATCGGCGGCGCACACGGAGTGCACGCGCGCTTCTTCCGACTCCACGGGATAGAAGTCGACCTCGTCGACATGGTCGCAGGTGATGAGCATCCGATATTCGTCGGCGACTACCTCGACTTCGAGTCCAGCCGGCCCTATGACGTGATCTGGTCCAGCCACGTACTGGAACACGTCCGGAACGTCGGCCTGTTCATCGACAAGATGGCACGGGACCTCGCACCGGACGGCTACTGCGCCGCGACCGTTCCACCAATGCGCGGAGAGAGGATGGCATTCAACCACCTCAGTTTCTGGAATCCCGGGATGCTGCTCCTGAACTTCGGAATGTCCGGATTCGACATGGGAGCGGCGCGGCTGGCCCAATACGGCTACAACGTGAGCATCATCGCGAAGCTGGCCGATGTGGTACCCAAGGACATCAAGGATGGGTTTCCACCGGACATGATCCTGTCCGAGCTGCACTTCAACGGGAATCTCCGGTTCCACAACTGGGAAAAGAAACTGCAGAAGTACAGGACCGCAATGCCGCTGGCGGAAACAGTCTTCGCGTCGCACGCTGAAGCGGAAGAAACCATGGTCCGCCACGGGTCCACGCTCTTCTGCTTCATCGCGGCGGGCGACCGGAAGCTACTGCACTACATGGATAACGGCCGCCTGATCCGGGCACAATGACAGCTGCTCAAGGCGCCGCTGCACCCGTACCCGTACACCGGTCGTCGGACTGCATCTCCGCTCCGATTGCGACCGATGGCGCTTCCAGGCCATCAACCGTGACGGTGTCGCCCTCCGACTGCACCACAAGGCCGCTCTTCTCCTCTACTTGGGGGATGAGCGCGGCGGCCGGTACCTGCAGGCTGGCGGCGGTCAACCGCTCGGCTAGTTCCCGATCGGACGCGGGCGTTATGCAACCGTCGTCGACTAGGTAGAACCAGCTTTGCACGGGGATCCGCCACTCGCCGTACCTAGCGGTCAGGTAATCGTAGACATTGCCCGGCACCAACACATGGGGATGCGTCTCGGATATCGGGTACAGGCTGTCGAAATGGTCAGCCGGAACCTGCCACTGGAACACCTTCAGGAACAGGCGCGTCAGCAGCTTCTCCTTCAACGTGCCTGCTTGCTCGATCTTCTTCAATGACCGCCCTATCCGGGGTGTCAAGTTCAGTTTCTCCGCGGCAATGCATAAGCTGTAGCTCGGATAGCGGGCGAGGAATGCGACCTTTCTGCCGAAGCTCGCGCGGCCTGGGCCATTGACCTCGCGATAGACGTAACGGGGATACTTCGACCTGGCGGCGACCAGCGAGTACGGCTGCGGCGACCACGCCGCTTCACCATTCCGGAAGAACATGTGTACAGACAACGGCAACGTCGTCCGCTTCCCGTCTGGATAGGAACTCAGCAAGAGCGCATACGGAACGCCCTTGAGCCACTTCTCCCTGTACCAGAGCGAGTACCTCTCAGCGACCATGCGGCAGATATTTCTCGCCTTCTCGAAATCATCGATCCAGATTCCTAGGTCGATATCCTTCTCCCAGTCATTCAATCTCCCGTATCGCACGAGGCCGAGCAGCGATCCGCTGTCCACCCAACAGTGGACCCCCTGCTCCTTAAATGCCCAGAGCAACTGGTCACACTGCTCGCCGAGAGAAAGATCGTCCGTAGCCCCAACCGGCAACACTGCACCCGACATATCCAGCGCCGGGACGAAAGGAATGCTCGTGACACCCGCGACGTCCATGGCCGCCGCTCCATCCACCCACGTCGCCGTAGCGGGCGTCGCCTGGTCAGCGTCGGCGAGCAATTCGCGCAGGCGTTCCCCGATGGCGGGCACATCGTCGTAGCGGACCATGTACCGCTTCGTGTAGAACCAGAGGAATTTCCTGATCTCGTCCTCGCTCGCAGAGGACCATGCCCGGTTTCCAAGTACTTCATAGAGTTCTTCCGGCGTGCTGACCCGCCTGGTCGCAGCGGCATAGTCCGAACGGCCAGTGGTTACGACGGGCTTGAGCTGAAGCAACGCCTCCGCCCCGACCCCGGAATTCACAGTGACCACGCAGGCGGCACCGGCCACCAATTGGTGGATGTTCGCGTTGGAGACACGGATGTGGCCGGCAAGCTCGGCTTCGTTAATGGTCCGGGCGATCTCGACGTTGCGACACATGGGGTGTCGCTTCACGACTACAATAGCGCCCGTCGCGGAAGCCCAGTCCACCAGTGCCCTCAGCAGTGACAGCGTGTCGATGTCGGCGAGACGCGCTACCGTATCGTCCGCCACCTGCATGGGAAGGAAGATGTACTCGCCCCATTCCTCCGGAAGCGCTTCTTCCAGTTGAGCGTACTTCGACTTGCCGCCAGCCACCAGATCCTCGTGCAACCGTGCCCAGTGCGCATCCGCCTGGACTTGGTCCACCCCATGGACAAGCTCGTTCAGTTCCTTGCCGGCAATGGAGCTCCAGCCACTATATCCCTTGGAGTCGACGATGAAATGGCCAAACAGCGTTCCAATCTTGAGATGGAATTGCCCCGGCTGGCCCGCGCCCAGGGTATGCCAGGTAAACGCAGGATGGGCTGCCGATACAGGTGTGGCTCCATCCACGCCCGCCTGCAGGCGCGGGTAGACGCAGAATCCAGAAACCAGCAGCTGCTCGACGAGATGATGGGAGAACTGGCGCTGTGATGAACGGTAAGGTCGCTGCTCCTCATCCTTCAGGTCGCGTAACAGGCTGGACAGCAAATAAAGCTCGATCGCCCTGCCATTTTCGAGGCTGGCCAACTCCACTACCCCGCCAGCCGGCGTGATGCACATCTGCATGTCCGTGCCGGCAACTTCGTTGCGCGCTGCAAGGTCGATGGCACCTGCGAGCGGCCCGAGTGCCTGCAGGCGCTCGGCAAGCTCCGGCGGCACCGTATCGCCGGCCTTTAGGTACCAAGCTTCCGCACTGCGGATCATACCTAGCTTCTGCAGCAGATCCCTACCCGCAGTGGTCGAGGGCGCGTAGATGGAATGGAAAAGCCTTGCCAAGCTTCCCCTCCAGGCGCTTCGGCTGAACCTGATGGCCGACACGGCACTTTGTGCCTGATATAGGCTTTGCGCTTGCAGCTTCGGTGGCTTCCTGCTCCATTCCTCGAGCATGGATCCGGCCTCAAAGAAACGCCTCTTCTTCACCAAGGCCTTCATCGAAACGGGCTTACCGCCCTTGGCCGCAGCCTTCCTCTTTCCGCTCCCTGGAATTTCCGCTTGAATCCGCTTCTTCTTCGAGGACTTCTTCCCGACGTTGATCCTGCGCCTCTTTGCGGCGGCAGCGGCCCTTGAGAGCAACAAGTTCGAGAAGTCGGGCGCCGCATAGGTCTGCAGCATCGGACGTCGTGTCTGGACTTCGACCGCCTCGTGGATGGCAGCGGCCGCCAATGCGCCGCATCCGCCTCGACGTACGAAACACTCCCGCACAAGCTCCTCGTTCGCCTCACGATATGGATGCCGTTCGACCAGGTCCTCGGCTACGCGGTGGAGGTTCCCCGGGTCGGTCACGTAAGGACCGATGCGGTGTCTCTGTGAGATCTCGATCGCCGAATCGTCCGCCTTCTTATGCGTGGTGAAGCTGACATCACCGTCGCCAACCAGGATCACCGGCTTATGGCAGTAGATCGCGTCGAATATCGCACCCGACATGTCGGAAACGACGACGTCAGCCACTTCCTGCAGGTAGAGGCCCAGGTCGAGCATCGGCGGAAAGGAATCGGCATAGATGAGGCCGGACGGACGCTCACCTCCCTCCCTGTCCCTGATCGAGCTGAGGTGATGCGGGCGCAGGATCACGTTGAATTCGTCGCTGAATCCATCGAGTGCGGCCAGGAACGCATCCGAGGTGCTCAGATCTCCCCAAGTGGGCAGATAGACCAGGGTCTTCTTCTGGGGATCAAGGCGGCTGTACACCATGGCGATCAAATCAGGGTCAAGCCGCCGTTCGAAGTATGAATCGAAGCGCGGATTGCCGGCCTGCGACACTTGGCACATCTGGCCGATGATGGAATCGCTGAAGGCGCCATAAACCAGGCCCCGGTCGGCCGCGAACCAGCGGGCGTTGTACGCCGTCTTGGGCTTGGCCAGCGAGTACTGCTGCATGATGAGCTTCGTCCGCTTCCACGGGCGCGTAAGCGGGGGGCGGAACTGGGTGACGATCGCATCGTACTGCCCGTCCAAGGACTGCAGGTCCAGTTCCGAAAGGAAGCGGCAGTATGCACCGTACCGTACCAACCATGCAGGATCGAAGCCCTTCAACGCCTCGGGGCTACGGTCGATGAAGATGAAATCGGGCTCGTTGAAGTGCCTGGCGATTTCAACCGAATGAGCGACCTGGAACTGGTTCCAGACGAGAAAGCCTATGCGCATGGCGGCATGTTATCCATTTAACGAGACAGCGACCCTTTAGCCGGCCGCAGATCAGAGCGGGAACGAGGCCGACCTATCAGGACGGCCTCCGTAGTTGCCCTTCACCTGTTCCAACGCGCTCCCGACCAGTTGCGCTATCGCCGTGGTGGAAACGGCCCTCAGGTTGTTGTCGGCACGCCCAGGCGTGATCATTTCACCGACCAGCCCGGTGACGGCGTCGATGTCGGGCACGTACTTACGGAACAGATCGGCCACCCGAAGCTCCCCGAATAGGTCGCCTAGGCGGTTCGCGAACTCTCCGGAATCCGCATACCCGATCGCCAACGCCAGATCCTGAAGCCTGCCGTCATCGGTGACGGCATTGAACTCCATCAGTGCCGGCAGGGTGAAACTGCACGCGATTCCGTGCGGAAGGTTGAACGTCGTCGTCAGCGGATAGGAGATCGAGTGCGCAAGCGCCGTCCGGGTCTGGCTGATGGCCATGCCCGCCAGCAGGCTAGCCTGCATCATCAGGCTGCGCGCCTCGATGTCGTGCGTGTCCTCGTTGAGGCGGCGCAGCGAGGGCAACGACAGCTGCAGCGACTTCGCCGCCAATCCCAGCGTGACCGGACTGGCGTTGCGATTCCAGATCGATTCCAGCGCATGCGAGATCGCGTCCAAGCCCGAGGAGATTGTGACTTCCCAGGGCAGGTCCAAGGCCAGCTCCGCATCGAGGAGCGCCACCGCCGGGTACAGGTCGGTGCCGGTCACCGAATATTTCCGGCCGAGCTCGAAATCCCAGATCGTACCGAAAGGCGTCACCTCGGCACCGGTGCCGGCCGTGGTCGGGATGGCGACCACCGGCAGCGCCTGCGCCGACGAAATGGCCGCGCCTTCGCGGAAATGCGCAGCCAGGGTCGATCCATCTGGCTGGCTCAGCAGACGCGCCAGACCTTTGGCGGTATCGATGCTGCTGCCGCCGCCGAGGGCGACGATGCAATCAAGCTGGAGCCCCCGGAGAAGCTCAGCCTGCGCATCCACGTCACGCACGTCCGGGTTGGGCTTGACGTCGTCAAGCACCACCACCAGCCGATCGCCGAGCGATGCGCGAATCCGGTCGACCACGCCGCGGCGGGTGAAGCCCGGGCTCGTCACCAGCGCGATCCGCTGGAAGTCGATGTGTTCGGCCAACTGCGCCGAACTGCCGGCGGCGGAAACTACCCGCACCGGATTGAAGTAGGTCCAATTGGTCACTGCCACGACTGCACTTTCCTAGATTCCAGAGGATGGGATGGCGACAGCCCTCGCCGGACTGCCGCCGCAACGGCTACAGGCCCAGCCGCTTCATCAGGGCGTCGCGATTCTCAACAGGGCTCGACTTGGGCCGCCCCAGGTCGTCGCGGGCGCCCTTGTTCACGCGGATTTCCAGGAGTACCGGCCCCTGCCCGCCCGAGAGGCCGGCCAGCGCCGACTTGACGTCCCCTGGTGCGGACACCGAAAGCGCTTGCGCATAACCGCAGGCCTTGGCGATGCCGATCAGATCAATCTCGAAGCCGGCCGTGGGCTGTCCCCCGACCGAGTCGTGGGCGCCGTTGTTGATTACCACGTGCACCAGGTTGAGAAGGCCGGACTGGCCGAGGATGGCCAGCGAGCCCATGTGCATCAGCACCGAACCATCGCCGTCCAGGCACACGACACGGTGGCCGGGCTGGGCCCGGGCGACGCCCATCGCGATCGAGGCGGTGTGTCCCATCGCGCCGACGGTCAGGAAGTCATTGCCATGACCGTCGCCGCGCGCGGCGCGGTACTCGTAGAGCTCGCGCGAGGTCTTGCCGGTGGTGGAGATGACCACGTCGTCCTTGCCGAGCAGGTCGACCACGCACTTCACCGCACCCTCGCGATCCATCGGGAAGTCGGTAACCCGGTCCTTCTTCAGCTTGTACTTGGCGAAGGCACCCTTGCGCACCAGCAGCGCCACCGGGATCTTGCGTTCCCGCATCAGTCCGCAGGCCTTGGCGATGATTTCGCCAGCGTCGTCCATCGATGCATCGAGATCGAACCAAGGTACTTCCATGGAGTCGAGCATGGCCGTCATCACCCGGCCCTGCTTCACGTGCTGGGGCTCGTCCTTGACTCCAGGCTCGCCGCGCCAGCCGATCAACAGCAGCATCGGCAGGCTGTAGACCTCCTCGTCGGCCAGGGACAGCAGCGGATTGACCGCATTGCCAAGGCCCGAGTTCTGCATGTAGACCAGCGCCGGTTCGCCGGTGCCGAGGTAATGGCCGGCGGCGAGCGCGATGGCGTTGCCCTCGTTCGCCGTGATCACATGGTCGCTGTCCGGCGCATGGTCGGTGACATAGGCGCAGAAATCGGCCAGCAGCGAATCCGGCACGCCGGTGAACAGGCTCACCCCCTGCGATCGGATCTGCTCGAAGGTCTTCTCCGGCTGCAACATCACTTCGTCCCCGGAATGAGTTCTAGGATGTCCTTGATCGACAGCAGCTTGGAGTCGATTTCCTTCGAGCGGCCGTGCTCCAGGATGGAAACGGCTGCATCCATCATCGCGGGGTACGCCGCACGCAGCAGGTGGTTGGCGTAGATCACCACCTGCACGCCACGGTCAATCAGCTCCTGCTCGGTCACCTGGTTGTAACTGGAAGGCACTACGATGAGGGGGGGGCGATATTCGAATTTCGCGTAGCGATCACAAAATTCGAATATCTCGTCCGGGGTCTTATGCCGGCTGTGGATCAGGATGCCATCGGCGCCGGCCTTGACATAGGCTTCGGCACGCTCGACCGCATCTTCGATGCCTTGGTCCAGGATCAGGCTCTCGATGCGGGCGACGATCATGAAGTCGTCGGTCACCTGCGCGGCCTTGCCGGCCTTGATCTTCTCGCAGAAACCCTCGATGGTGTCCTGCTGCTGCGGCACTTCGGTGCCGAACAGCGAGTTCTTCTTCAGGCCGACCTTGTCCTCGATGATCGCCACGGACACGCCCAGACGCTCCAGCGTGCGCACCGTGAACTGGAAATGCTCGATCTTGCCGCCGGTGTCGGCGTCGTAGACGATCGGCTTGGTGGTCACCTCGAGGATGTCGTGCAGGGTGTTGGTGCGCGAAGTCACGTCCACCGCTTCGATGTCGGGCTTGCCCTTGGCGGTGGACTCGGTGAGGCTGCTGCCCCACATGCCGTCGAACTCGCGGCGTCCCTCGGGCCCTTCGAAACTGGCATTCTCGACGATAAGGCCGGTGAGGCCGTTGTGTGCCTCCATCAGCCTCACCAGCGGCTTGGCATCAAGCAGGCGGCGGAACTTGTTGCGGCGGATGTCCGGGGTGGTGCCGATCTCGCGCAGCGCCTTGTTCAGCTGCGTGGAGGAGATGCCATCGGTGTAGCCGACCTCGACCAGTTCGCCACCCCATTCGGCCAGCGCGTCGATGACGGCTTGGCGCACCTGGCGCTGCACGCCCTCTCGCCAGTCGTCGCCATGGACGACATAATCCGGCTTGTACTTCCTCAGGTTCGGAACGTAGTCCAAGGTTTCCTGCGGAACCACGCGGGCCACGCCTTTGAGCTGCTCGACGACCTGACGGCGCTGGTCGTAGGACATGTAGGGCAGCCGCTTGTAGCTGGCGATTGCCCGGTCAGTCAGGAGGCCCACCGTCACCTGGCCAAGCTCGGCGGCCCTGCGGATCACGTTCAGGTGCCCCGGGTGCACCAGATCCGCACTCATTCCCACATAAACAGTCTTTTCCATCAGTTCCTCTTCATCATCATCGGACAAGCCCACTCGGAGAGAAGGCTGCATTTGCCAAAATAGGGGCCTGGCACCATTCGGCCAGCAGTTCGGACGCGGCCCCGGTTCACGTTTCCCGGAAATTCCGCCTGCCGGTCTTAATAATGCCATGAGCCTCTTGAGGGGGACTTCCTGCGTCCAGCGCCCCCGGAAATCGCGCCAGAGAAAACAAGGCACGTGTGTAATATTTTAAATATTGCAGTCAATAATAATCCATTAAGTAAAGTGCTTGCGATGTGAACGCCCCCACTCACCGTCAACCCGCCTCAAAGGAGCGCCTTGCCGGGCACTCCCTTGAGATTGCCGACAGATAACGACCGTGCGCGGAATTCATCCTCGTCGATGGTCCAGGTATGAAAGCCTTCCTGCGCGCTTCGGTAGCGCACGAAGTTGAACCCGTCCATCGCCAACACGTCCAGACCTGACTCGTAGCAACGCCGGATGAAGTCCGAATCCGATCCCCCGCGGCGGCGCTCCGAGAATGGCACCTCCTCAAGCACCCGCCGACGCCCGCCCAAGGTACCGCCAGCGACCAGCGCCGAACGCGCGGTCGCGGCGCCATGCAGAAGGTTGGCGTGCCGTGCCCATTCCACGTCCCAGAGCAGCTCGTCGCTGCTTTCCAGGTAGTTGAAGACGGGCGGTTTGCCGAACACATCAAAGTTGCCGATACGCTGGTAACGCATGATGTCGGCAAGGTAATGGGTGCCATACAGGTCATCGTCGTCCACCTTGGTCCAGTACGGTGCATCGGTCTGGGCGGCGGCGAAGTTCAAGCATGCGCCGAGGCTGCGGCTGGTTCCGGCCTGCAGGATGCGGATCGGCTCGCCATCGCGTACCAATCTGCGGTACCCGCCAAGGTCCACGTCGTCGCCATGGACGACGATCACCAATTCCTTGTGCGGATAAGCGTCGTTGCGGAACCGCTCGATGCAGCCGTGCAGGCGCTCTGGCCGCATCGTCACCAGGAGGGCTGCGATCCGCTCGTCCGGCGGCAGGAAAGTGCCACCGGTCCGCAGCGTATCGGCGATGTGCTGGAGCCGGTGGGCGATGGTGTGGCCTGACATCAGCCCGCGCCAAGCCAGGTGGCGCCAGCGCGCGCGCGCAAGCGGGTCGCCCATGAGCGCACGCAGCGCAGCCACCGCACCAGCGCCGTCCCCACTATCGGGCAAGCGCAATTCCGGCAGCCAGGGTTCGGCATCATCCAGGCGTGCGACCAGACTGCCCGCCGCAGCCGCACGAACCATTCCCAGTGCGCTGCGCCACGCACCCGCCAAGGGCTCGGCGGCAAAGACCTCGGCGCCCTGCAAGCGGCCCATGGCCAGCTTTTCCTCGCGGTCCAGGCAGCCGATCGTGCAGTCGCGGAACTCGCCGCTGTCGTCGAGCCGGACCCTGGCGAATTCCCACCGGCTTTCGGCAACGAGCAGTCCCTGGTCCTTGAGCTCACGCAGCCGCGGAAGCTCGGCCAGCCGGCCCTGCAGGTCCCACCAACCGTCGAACACGATGTTGTCGCGCAGGGCATCGGCGGCATCCATCAGGGCGTAGCTGCGCAACGGATTGTGCAGCGGCGGCTGGATGGCAGGCGGCATGTATTCCACCGTAGCCTGCGGGAAATCCCGGCGCAGCTGCTGCTCGATCCCGGCATCGGCCACGCAGACCAGGTCGGCGTGCCCGGCCAGCCAAGCGAAGTGCCGGTAGTTGCCGGGGGTTTCGCGGAACCAGACGACCACCGGCAACGATATCCGCCGGCAATGCTCGAGAAGGTGCCCGAACCGAGTCGCGGCTTCCCCGCTGGTCAGCGCGTAACGCCAGTTGCGGTGTCCGACGTGCCACACCGTCTCCACCACCAGGAAGCGCAATGCCCCGGCCTTGAGCACGCCCTGCCAGTTGTCCTCGTCCACCACCGCCACGCGGGCGTCGAAGGACAGCTCGAGGCGCAGTTCGTTGCTGCCGATGAAGCCGATCGCGGGAGGATCTGACCTCCGGCCCCGGTATTCGGTTCCCGTCTCCGGCAAGGCACCGGCAAGGGCCAAGCGCACATCGTCCGCCACCAGCCCCTCCAGGCCCGGGTACAGGTTGATCCGGCAGCAGGTGGCGTTGGCGGCCTCGAGGCTGTCGAGATCCGGCCTGAGCAGTGCGGCAGGCAGGCAATTCGCGACGTTGTCGGCATCCTCGCCGGTCGGCAGTCCGTCCACCATCGGCGGCTCCGGTCGGCGTCGTTGGCCCCGCAACGTCTTCACCAGCCAGCGCAAGGGCGCGGTCAGCCGCCAGGAGCTGCTCTGGTGGAGCTCGCGGATCAGCGCCGAACGTTCTTCATTGCCGGCCCTCTCGGCCGCCAGCAGGGACTCCAGGTCCCTGATCTCGCGACGGGCATCGGTCAGCTGCCGGTCGGGCGTCTGCAGGTTGGGTGGCCGTTTCATCGATCAGTACCCCTGCCCGGCGGGCAGCACCAAGGATACGCGGCCTTCCTCGACCAGGCTGGCCAGCATCCTGGCCAGCCGCTGTGCCTGCCGGCTCCAGCCGAACTCGGCCACGCCCTGTGCGTCCAGGTCGATCTCTTCCGGATCCAGCCGCCCGGCCCGCTTCCGCTCCACCAGCGTGCGCAGCAGCGCTTGGGCATCCTCGCGGTTGCCGCACACCCAGCCGCGGCGGCGCCCGCGGATCAGGCTTGCCGACACGTCCTCCTCGACGATGTTGCCGGTGTGCAGGATCGGGCGTCCGGCGCCGAGGTACTCGTAGATCTTGCCCGGCACTTGGCACGGGTTGTCGTTGGCGATGTTCACCAGCACGTCAGCCTGTCGCTGCAGGACCAGGACGCCGACGTGCGGCATGAATCCGAGCAACCTGAACTTGTCAGGCTGCGCCTCGAATCGCTGCCTCAGCCAGTCCGGAATGACCGAGGCGGCCACGTTCAGCCTGACCCCGGGCACGGCGAGGACGGCATCGATCAGCGCATCCGGTCGACGGAACTGGTAGAACGAACCGGTGTACAGCAACTCCACCAATCCGCGGTCGAAGAACCCTTCCGGTAGCGCCGCGGAAGACCCGCCCTGATCGTCAAAGCCCTGCGACAGCACCTCGATGCCGGCCACACCGGAGGCCGCACCATGCCGTTCAAGCAGAAGCTGCCGCGTCCCGGGCGCGGTCACGGTGATGCCGTCGGCCAGGCGCATCACCCGCCGTTCCACCCTGAGCGCCCGCCGGTGCCAACGCCTGGGGGTATAGTCGGCCAGCACCGGATCGCCCAGATCGGCCAGCCACGGGATGCGATGGCGGCGCTTCAGATGGATGCCCAGTTCCAGCGTCGTAGCCGGCTCGTGCGAACTCACCACGACATCCGGGCGGATATCCTCGAGCAGCCGCTCAAGCGCCTCCCGGGCCGGGAAATACCATTCGCCACGGGTATCGGGAAACAGGAAACTCATCGCCACCGGCTTCAGTCGCTCGACCAACCGCCCCTTCCAGTTCAGGCGCGACTCACGTGGGGCGACGACAGTCGGAGCGGGCGACGGCAACTTGCTGTCATCGCGTGACGGGACCGTAGCGACCTCCGGCGCCAACGCCTGCGATCGCGATTGCGCCCCCTTGCCACGCGCCCGCAGTTTGGCTTCCTGTCGTCGCGCCAGCATGGCCATCATGCTGGTGATCGGGCCACCGGTAACGCGGTGGATCCGCATCTGTTCCGGAAGTTCCGGCAGGCCATCCGCCACCCAGGTCGGCTCAGTGGTCAGCACGTGCACTTCATGCCCGGCCCATACCAACCCACGCGCAAGGTACGCCCAGCGCAGCGACTGCGGCGACGGACTGGGGGTGAATTCGTAGGCGATCAACAGTACTCGCATGCGCGGCTTCACTGGCTGGAGGCAGGTTCGACACTGCGTAGCAGCGGCGCGACACGCCCACCCTCCCCGGATGGCGACACCGGGGTGCTCTTGTTCGACGCCGCCCGCTTCGCCGCCCTGGCCAGCCTCTTCGCCTTGAGCATCGACTTTTCCTTGACCAGCCGCGCCTTTTCGGCCTTTGCCTCCCAGAATGCGGAATCGGCCGCAATCGATCCGCTGCTGTCTGCCCGCAGGGTCTTGTCTTCTTCGGCCGCCACCTGCCGAATCTTCGCCACCCATATCGCACGCAACCTGGCCTTTTCCTGGGCCAACAGCGCCCTTGCGGCTTTCGCTTCCCAATACGCCGGATCGGCCGGGGTCAGCCTCGGATCGGTCCTCGCCAGCGCTTCGTCGGCCTGGTCCGCAGCGTGCTGCAGCTTCGCCAGCCTGACCGCGCGGGTCGCCTTCCATTGCGCCGTTTCCTTTGCAAGTCGGGCCCGTTCGGCCCTTTTCCGCCAGAGGACAGGATCGGGCACGTCCGACGCGGGAACGGCGGCAGCCGGGACAGTGGCCTGTGCGGCGGCGGCCTGCTGCAGGCTCATGGCCCGGGCCACCTGCCGCATCGCCTTTTCCTCTGCCAGTCGCGCCTTCGCCGCCTTCGCCTTCCAGTACGCCGGATCGGCCGGGGTCAGCCGTGGATCGGTGCTTGCCAAGGCCTCATCGGCACGCTCGGCCGCGCGCTGCAGCTTGGCCAAGAACGCCGCCCGCTCCTTTCTTTCGGCCCTGGCCGCCAGTACCGCCGGATCCACTGGCGGATACAGGCGACGGTACTCGGCCAGCGTCTCCGAAACACTGCCGTCGAATACCACCTTGCCCCCGTCGACAAGGATGGCCCGGTTGCACAACTTGTGCAGCAGCGAGTCGTTGTGGCTCGCCACGACCACGATCTTGCTTCCGTCCATGCGGTCCAGCATCCGCTTGCGCGCGCGCCGCAGGAACTGGGCGTCGCCGGCCCCGAACCATTCGTCGAGCAGCATGATGTCGGTATGGACGGCCGTGGAAATGGCAAAGCCTAGGCGCATGCGCTGGCCGCTGGAGAGCGTGAACAAGCGCCGGTTGGCGACCTCCCGCAAGCCCGAGAACTCGAGCACCGGTTCGACCAGGTGCCGGATCTCCACGGAGGGAACTCCCATCGCGGTGGCCCGCAGGAAGATGTTCTCCATGATCGTGGCTTCGGGGTTGAAGCCCAGACCGATGCTGAGCAGCGCCTGCCGGCTTCCGTTGATCCGCACCGTGCCTCCGGTCGGCTCGAACGCGCCGGCCAGCACGCGCAGCAGCGTGCTCTTGCCCGCACCGTTGCGGCCGACCAAAGCCACGCGCTCGCCTTCGCGGATAGTGAAGCTGACGTTGTCGAGCAGGGTCGCGAACCGCCGCCGGGGTACGGAAATCGCCGCACCGAGCAGAGTCGCGAACCACGACGACGCGACCTTGTCCGGCTGCGCGTAGTACGGCACCACCAGCGACAGGTCGCGGACTTCGATCGAAACCGCTGGCGTCATTCCCTCAGATCCAGATGGGGACATAACGTGAATACCGTCTGCAGAGTGAAATGGCGAGCAACCAGCCGCAAAGGGTCAGCAATGCCGTATACATGATCGAATAGGTCGGCGGCATCCGGCCGAACAGCGGTTCGCGGACGATCTCCAGCAGATGGTAAGCGGGATTGAGCCTGACCACGATGCCGCCGATGCTGTCCGGGGGATACCGCTGACCTTCCCAGATGATCGGAGTAAACAGGAAACCGACCATCAACACAGTGTTCAGCACTTCGCCCAAGTCGGGCAGGCGCGCACCGAGGATGCTCAAGCTGTAGCCCACCCAGACCAGGTTGAGCACCACCACGGGGATGGTGATGAACAACGTCAGGATGGCCGCCAGCGGGACCGCGGGTGACCAGACCAGCACCGCCAGCATGCCGATCATCGAGAACACGAAGTAGAACAGCGACTTGGCGATCGATTTGAGCGTGTAGTCGGTCAACCGTATATTGCCGTCGAGGATGAACGACTTGTTGCTGCGGAACACGCCGACCGAATCGTTGAGCACCATCACCATCAGACGCCAGACGGCATATCCCATGCCCAGGTGGATCATGTACGAAGCCAGGTCGCGGTTGAACACCTTGGCGTACAACGGCCCGGTGATCAGCATGAAGACGGCCACGGGCGCCAGCAGCCAGAAAAGTCCCAGGCGTGTCCGCCGGTAACGGGTGACGATGTCCAGCCAACTGGAATACGCCCAGAACTCCGGCCTCCGCACGCTCTCCGAAAGTTGCGAGAAGATCCTTGTGGTCATCGAGCCTCCCTGACGTGCGGCATGGACCGGGCCACGACGCAGACGCAACAGTAGTCCACTATAGCGCAGCCTCGATGTCGTACCGCAGGTCCGCGGCATCCTCCACTCCGACACTCAACCGCACCAACGCATCACTGATCCCCAGCCGCTCCCGCCGCTCTACTGGCACCGACGCATGCGTCATGACGGCCGGATGGTTGACCAGGCTTTCCACCCCTCCCAGCGATTCGGCGAGAGTGAAAAGCTCGGTACGTTCGCAGAACCGTTTTGCGGCTTCAAAACCGCCCTTGACCACGACCGAAACAATGCCGCCGAAACCATGCGGCATCTGCCGCCTCGCCAATGCATGCTGAGGATGCGAGGCCAAGCCCGGATAGATCACTTTTTCCACGGCCTGATGGGTTTCCAGCCACTTCGCGAGCGCCAGCGCATTCTCGCAATGCGCCTTCATCCTCAGATGCAAGGTCTTCAACCCGCGCAGCGCGAGAAAACTGTCGAACGGCCCCTGCACCGCCCCCACCGAGTTCTGCAGGAACGCCATCTGTTCGGCCAGTTCCGCGTCATCGCCGACAACCACCATGCCGCCGACCATGTCGGAATGGCCGTTGAGATACTTGGTGGCCGAATGCATGACCAGATGCGCGCCCAGTTCCAGCGGACGCTGCAAAATCGGCGAAGCGAAGGTGTTGTCCACCACCACGATCAGGCCGCGCTTGCGTGCGATGTTTGAAATCGCTTCTATATCGACGATCTTGAGCATCGGATTGGTCGGCGTCTCGATCCACACCATCCGGGTTTCCGGCCGGATCGCCGCCTCGAAGGCAACCTGATCGGTCAGGTCGACGAAACTGAAGTCCAGTCCGGCACTGCGCCTGCGCACCCTCTCGAACAGCCGGTAGCTGCCGCCGTACAGATCGTCCATCGCAATGACGTGGCTGCCGCTGTCCAGCAATTCCAGCACCGTGGATGTGGCGGCCATGCCGGAGGCGAAGGCGAGCCCACGGCTGCCACCCTCCAGCGCGGCGACGCAGCGCTCGTAGGCGAACCGGGTCGGGTTGTGCGTCCGCGAGTATTCGAACCCTTGGTGCACGCCAGGGCTGCTCTGCGCATAGGTCGAGGTGGCGTAGATCGGGGGCATCACCGCCCCGGTACTGGGATCCGGCGACTGCCCCCCGTGGATGGCCAGGGTGCCCAAGGCAAACCCGACGCCGTCCTTGTCTCCCCGAAGGGTATTCTGCGACATGTCCAACTCCTTGAAACAGCCGGTAATTCTACCAGCCAGACCTTAACGCGCCGTCCAT